>CAZMXF010000042.1:12227-14335 GCA_964570015.1 uncultured Oscillospiraceae bacterium
CGCATATAGCAGCCGCCGTTAACGTCGATGCATGCCCCTGTCACGTACCCTGCCTCCTCTGAGGCAAGATATACGACAGCATATCCGACATCTTCACAGGTTCCTACACGCCCCATCGGAGTACGGGCGATCGCCGCGTCCAGCCTGTGGGGATCGGAATTGACAAGGATATCCCGGAGTGTTTCTGTCATATGTGTTCCCGGCGCCACACAGTTGACTGTAATCCCGTCCAAGGCAACTGTCCTGGCCAGAGTCTTGGCAAAGGACTGCTGGGCTCCCTTGGTCGAGGCATAGTGGACCTGCCCGAAAAGCGCACCCTGCTGTGCGGTCATGGACGAGGTCATGATGATCCGGCCGAAGTGATTCCGCCGCATGACGGGAATGGCATATTTGCTGCAGAGGAATCCTCCCGTTATATTGGTGTTCTGCACACGCTGCCAGTCCTCCAGCGTCATGTCGTCAATGGTGTGATTACTGTTCACTCCGGCATTATTGCAAAGGATATCGAGACGCCCGAAGTATTTGTCTACAGTCTCAATCATAGCCTTTACCTCAGCTTCGGAGCTGACATCGGCACGGATCACAATTGCCTTGCGACCCATTGCGCGAACGGCTTCGGCCACCTGGTTCGCCTTTTCCTCTGACTTTTCAGAAACATAATTGATGGCAATATCGGCGCCGGCCTCGGCAAGACATCTGGCAATCGCCGCACCCAGGCCCTGAGACGCGCCCGTTACCAGCGCAGCTCTCCCCGTCAGATCAAACATATCTGTACCTCCTTCTACGGATTAATCGATATTCGGCAGGCCTTCAAAATAGTATCCTGTATTTCCTGCCGGGCGAACATTGGTCAGGGTCCCTTTGTAATGACGCAGATCGATCGGCTGGAATGGATAGCTTTCGCAGGCTTCCTCATTCAGGCTCAGGCCAAGACCAGGTTTATCCGGGATCATGATCTCACTGTTTTGGAAAACAACCTTTTCATCCGTGAGTTCTTTTCTCCAGCTGACATCGGTCAGACAGATTTCGAGGATACGGAAACCTGGTGTAGAACCGGCGATCTGGAGCGTTGCCGCGTTTGCAACCGGTCCGCTCGGGTTGTGAGGTGCCAGAGCGACGTAATATGTCTCCGCGATGGCAGCCATTTTCTTTACGGCACTCACTCCACCGCAATGGCTGAGATCCGGCTGCACATAATCTACACAGCCTTTCTCAAGATAAGTGCGCAGCTGCATAGTTCCATATAGTCTTTCTCCTCCGGCAATAGGTACCGGAGATTTTTTTCGAACTTCGGCAATGGCATCGAAGGAATCGGGCGGTGTCGGCTCTTCGAGGAAATACGGATCGAACCTTTTTACTTCATTCGCGATCGTTATTCCGGTTGTGATATCAAAACGCCCGTGTGCTTCGATCAGCAGATCCACATCCGGCCCGACAGCGCCCCGTACTGCCTCAACAATTTCCAGTGACCGGCGCAGCTCCGGCCAATCCATATGCAGATATGCTTTCCCGAACGGATCCCATTTCAGCGCTGTAACACCAAGAGCCTTCGCACGGGCTGCCGCTGCAGCAAACTCTTCGGCCGTCTTCGCACCTGCAAACCAGACATTCGCATACATGCGGATGCTGTCACGTACCTTGCCTCCCAGCAGTTCATAAAGCGGGACATTCAGCACCTTCGCCTTGATGTCCCACATGGCGATATCCACCGCCGAGATAGCGCTCTGCAGTACCGGGCCCAGTCTCCAGTAAGAATCACGGTACAGTTCACTGGTAATCCGCTCGACTTGCCTGGGATCCTGTCCGATCAGGACCCGTTTAATGTCTTCGATCGCCCCAAGCAGCGCATGCTCCTTATATTCCAGGGTACCTTCCCCGATACCGGATACGCCCTCGTCGGTTTCAATCTTTACGAAAACAAAGTTGGTTCGATAAGTATATACCGTATAGGTCTTAACATCCGTGATTTTCATTAGTCCACCCCTTTACAGATCAATCTCCTGATATTGCGGATAACGCATGATTTCCGTTTCTCCCGCTTTCAAAAATGCAGTAAACTCTTCCGGATCTCCGGAATACCGTTCAAACAGATCCCAGTGCATGGGGAA
>CAZMXF010000043.1:0-14025 GCA_964570015.1 uncultured Oscillospiraceae bacterium
GGGACAATACTATTCGATCTGCGCCATAGGCATTGCCTGTATCGTCGCGGGGCTGCTTTGAGCATAGCACGGGCAATCGAGATGCGCTGCCGCTCACCGCCGGAGAGATGACCGCCGGAAGAGCCAACCAGCGTGTCATAGCCCTTTTCCAGACTCATGATGAACTCGTGGCAGCCCGACTGCCGGGCTGCTTCTTCCACCTCCGCGTCTGAAGCGGAGGGCCTGCCAATGCGGATATTCTCCCGCACCGTCATGTTGAAGAGGTAGTTATCCTGGGAGACGAAAGCGATCCGGTCTGCGTAGGCCTCCTGCGGAATCTGTCGGATATCCTGTCCTCCCATACGGATGCTGCCGTCAGTAACATCCCAGAGGGAGGCAATCAGGCGGGCAATTGTACTCTTGCCGCTGCCGCTGGGGCCGACAAAGGCTACAAAGCTGCCCTCCGGGATCGTCATGGATACCCCGTGGAGCACTTCCTTTTCCTGATAGCCAAAGTGTACGTCCCTGAGCTCCAGATCATTTTTCGCCGGCGCTTTGCCTTCCGACGGACGGTTCATTTCCGGTGCATCCAGAATGGCCCTCACCTCACCAAAGATGGTGCCCATGGTGCGGAAGTCGTCGGAATAGCTCATCATCGTGATGATAGGGGTGATGACCCCGACGGAAAGGATGATGACGGTCACGAAGTCCTGGGCGCTCAAAGAGCCGTTTTTCACCAGCAGCCCCCCGATGGGCAGCACGGAAACCATGGTGGCCGGCATAATGACCATGGCAAAGGTAAAGGGGATGATGCTGGCGCGCATCCAGTCGATGAAGCTGTGAGCCGCCTCATAGGCGTCGTGCACGAAGCGTTCATAGCTGGACTTGGTCTTCCCGAAGACCTTGATGACCTGGATACCGCCGATGTACTCCACCGCCGTGTCATTCAGGGCTTTGGTGGCCGTCACGGTGCGCTGATAAAACTTCGCGCTGCCGGCCATCATGAACACATAGCAGAACATGCCCAGCGGCACTGTCGCCAGAGAAGCCAGGCCCATACGCCAGTCGATGGTGAAGATATAGATCAGGATGATAATCGGGATCAGCAGATTGGCTGTAAACTCCGGCACAATATGGGCAAGCGTCGTCTCGATGGAATCTATGCGCTCGATCAGCGTGTTCTTCAGCGCGCCGGAACTTTGCTCAAGCACAGTCCCCAGAGGCATTCTCGTCAGCTTCTCCATGCAGCGCTTCCGCATTTCCCCAAGCACGGCAAAGGTCGCCTTATGGCTGGTGGAGGTGGACAGGGCGTGGAACAGCACCCGCCCCAGCCAAAATGCCGCCATGATCAGGCAGCGGCTCAGATAGAAGGAGAAGTCCTTCACACCGCCCATCAGTCCCTGCACAATGCCGATCACGACAAAGTAAGGGGCAAGAGAAAAGGCAACTCCAATGACCGCCAGGACCACGCTCAGAACATACTGTCCTCCGTAGTCACCCGTCTGGCCCAGCACCCATGCCATGGATGACTGGGTCTTTTTTGTTTCTTCCATACGCAAACCTCCCATGTATTTGTTAGCTAACGACTGCACATGATCGTTCACTAACCCTTAAAATAGCCATCGCCTATCCCTCTATGCGAGGGATAGGCGGTGTTTGTAAAAAAGAAAAGAAGCTAAAACCCCATCAGCTGTTTCCAGCCGGGAAGGAAAAAGGCCTCGATCGTATCCAGACAGCGGAGCGCATCCTTCAGAGGGTAATTGTGGATGACCGGCTCAAACAATGCGGTCGAATATGCAGAGAGCAGCAGATGCAGCTCCGACGGATGGATGTCCCGGACAGGATAACCAAGTTCTTTCAGCAGCGGGAAATACGCAAGGAACTGGCTCTGCCCGTTTTCGGTCAGATCGTGCAGAAAGTTCTCATATTTTGTTCCGTGGGACTTTGCCAGGAGCAGATGATAGTCCTCCATACAGGGATACACAAGCTCGCGCATCATGTCAATCCACGAGTCTTGCCACAGGGGCTCCCTGCGGTTCTCGGCCGTATCCACGTAGCGGGCAGCATGCTCTCTCAGCCATGTGTTCAGCCGTTCGGCTGCAGGAGCGACCAGCTGGTCGAACAGGTCCTCTTTATCCTTACAGTGTCGGTAAATTCCCGCCGCCGTCAGGCCGCAGCGATTCCCGATGGAGCGCATGGACGCCTTCTCGAATCCGAATGCAAGAAACTCCTCCCGCGCAGCAGCCATCAGTCTGATGTGGTTTATGGTTTTATCCCGTGGCATAGATCTATTCCATCCATGTTGTTAGCTACTACTAACTATATGTTAACACAATTTGCTTAACTTGTCAAGTTATCAGGCTATACTTTTTGAGTGCCATAGTTCTCCCGATCGTTGTCCGGACCCGTGCTGGCTTCCGGTACTCCTGATTTGATATCCGTTTCTCGGCAATTTCATACCATCTCAGGAGTGCCTGAATCTCTTACTTTCCTCCGCTCAGCCTTGCCCCCATCTCGAAGGCCTTCTCCAGATCCAGCGGAAACTGTTTTTCCCGCATTTCCTTTTTGTGGTCTTCATTGAAACCGGCCATATTGAACTTGCTGTAATCTGTCACCTGCAGGGTATCGCAGCATGCGTAAACCTCTACCGATCCGTTCAATCCCTTAAAGCTCTGCGCGATTTCTCTGGCTTTTTTCTTATACGAAAGCTCATAAAATGTCTTCGGCGCGTTCATGGTCAGGACGATACCCACATTGACCTTGCCGGTGAAATAGTTTGAATAGTCATCGTAGGACAGGGCACAAAAGTGCAGCCGCTCAATCAGGCCGTGAACCTGGCTGGTGATGTCTCCCAGATAGATGGGAGAACCGACGATCAGCGCGTCTGCGGCAAAGATACGGTCGATTACCGGTGACAAATCGTCTTTCCAGAAACACTTGCACCGCTCTGCCCCTTTCCGCTTGCAGGCAAGGCAGGATCGGCATCCGGTATACGACAGATCAAACAGGTCAATGTACTCCGTTTCCGCGCCGACTGACTCCGCGCCTTTCTTCGCTTCTTTCAGCATCATGGCTGTGTTCCAGTTCTTTCTGGGGCTGCCGTTCAGTATAATTGTTTTCATGGTTACCTCCTTCCCAGGACTGTTTTATCGTCCTGCCTCCTGTGATATTCATAGATCAGCTTATCAAATGCCTTTTCTCCGACCAAAAGGCCGTCTTTTTCGGTTCGGACGAGCTGCATACCCGCCTTTTCAAGCACTCTCCGCGATCCGGCGTTCTCCGCAGCGCACCATGCGGTCACGCAGGAAATGCCCTCGTTATCCGTCAGGTATTCCAGTACTTTCTCCAATGCTTCTGTCGCAAGACCGCGGCCCTGCCAGCCCCGAACCACACTGAAGCCTGTCTCGATCTGATCGTCCTGATAGTCATAAGCTCCGATCGTTCCGACCACAACGTCGTCAATATCCATCACCCATGAATAGAAATGCTCGTCGTCATAACGATCAATAAAGCTGCGCACGGTTTCCTGCGCCATTTCCAAGGTTGCGTAAGGGTTCCAGCCTGAGTATCGAGCCTGCTCCGGATCTGACCCCAGATACCGATACAGCTCTTCCGCGTCTTCCGGTCGGTATCTGCGCAGGATCAGCCGCTCCGTCCACAATTCCGCCGTACCGTGCATTTCGATTTCTTCTATGGAATTGATCTGCGAATTGTAAAGGAGACAGTCTTCAATGAAAATACCGTCTTCGTCTCCGCCGTACTCATGCATCAGGAACTCGTAACCGCCATGACTCGCACGACCCGTGAAGACGCCTCCATAGATGTCCGTAATCCGGACGTACTTTCCATCGTATTTTAACAGATCCATCGTTCACTCCCTTCACCAGGTTCCCCATCTGAAACTGTCTGTTACTGGACGACTGCAGATAACAGCAAAGAGCTTTTATCGGCTGTAAGTTTTTATATGATTATAGTCAGTTACGAAACAGGTGTCAATAAACACGAACTATCCAAAGTCAATCCTCCAAACAGGGAAGGGAGACAGTGGTCAAAACCATTGTCTCCCTTCTCGGGTATTATGCCATGTCTTACTAGGTATGCCTCAGTGGATCGGTACCAGTTTTTTGAAGAGCAGGGACAGCATAGTCACAGGGCTGATCTCTATTACTTCGGCGCTTTCTGTCGCTTTGAGAAATCCTTCTTCCCGCAGCCAGGTCACCGTATCCCGGATCGATTCTGAAAACGGTCTGCAGTGGAAACCAAGTTCTCTTTCCGCCTTTGAACAGTCATATTCATTGTTGCGGTTGAGCATGTAGATATTGAATTCTGAGAGAAGCGGGTCCTTCCCCGTGATCCTGCTGACGGCCGCAAGACCTTTCACCGCCATTTGCGCGAGCTCTTTGGACAGGACATAAGCTTTTACGTTGAGTCCGGCCGCATTGCCGATCTCACGGAACATATCGAGCATGGTGACGGTTTCTCCGGTCAGAATATAGCTCTCCCCTCTGCGTCCCTTGTCGCAGGCGGCGATCACCCCGTCGGCCAGATCCCGTACATCGGCAATGCTGAAGGTGCCTTCAAGGCCTATTCTCATTTTACCCTGTACAAACTGCTGCACCTTGCTGGTGACCGAGTTGAAGGCATAGTCCTTCGGTCCGCAGATTCCCGAAGGCAGGATAATCGTGGCGTCCAGTTCCGGATGAGCTTGCACTGCGTCCAGAACCAGCTGCGCAGTCTCCGCCTTGGTCACGGAATAGCAGCCGACCAGTCCTTCCGTCGGCAGGAAGCAATCCACTTCCCTGATTTTCTGCCCTGCGGGAAGCTCCGGGATGGCCCCGGTCGAACCGACATAGACCAGTTTTTTGACGCGGTACTTCAGGCACAGGTCAATGATGTTCGCAGTGCCGTCCACATTGACAGCGCGCACCTTCGGATTCATCTCCATTTTCTCCCAAACGATGGCTGCACAGTGGATGACATAGACCTCGTCCTCTTCCTTCGTCCGGAAGAACTTCTCGAGAGACGGCACGTCCAAAAGGTCACCGTGAACAACCTCGATCTCCTTCGGCAGATACTTTTCGGCCGGGTCGCCCGGCAGAACAAGTCCGCGCACGCGCTCTCCCTTCTCCAACAGCTGTCGGCAGATGTTGCCGCCAAGATTACCCGCTGCCCCGGTAACAAGATAGATTTTGTTTTTCATCATTCTGTACTCCTTTCCTGTTCTGAAGCTACCATAACATTGTTGAGTATTTTTATCAACATTATTTTGTTGAATAATTTGTATACTGATTGGACGCAGTTGTTGAACGCCGATGCTCTCAGCACAAAACAAAAGAAGCCTGCCTTCGATCAGGAAAGCAGGCTTCGGGTAAGATTGTCTCAGATCAGGTGAATTTCGCTGACCGGGATTTCGGCTTTGTAATGGGAGAGATATTCTTCTTTCAGCAGCATTGCTCTGTCGAGGTCGAACAGAAGCGCCGCGAGTTCACCATGATAGGATAATCGGTCTTTTAGGGCACATAAAACCTCATACGCGCCGGAATGATTCGTCACAACAGATACGATGCGTTCTCTGCACGGTTTCAGAAAAACCAGTTCCTCAACCATGCTCCGCACGGTGTTTTCTGCCAGAGCGGGAGGAAGGGCTTCCTCTTCTGAAATGAACGCATACCGAATCAGATATTCCGAAACTTCGTGGTTCATCAATCTCAGGCAGGTATCAAAACGAACCCCGTCAACCTCTGCGCCGCCCGTATGCACAAGCTGGAATGCCAGGCCTTTGCCCCCGAGCCTTCCTAAAATGATGCCGTTCGCAGTGGCTGTAAACCGCTGCGTTTCACTTTGGAGACGCTGGATTCTTCTCATGTCTTCCGGCTTCATTGCAGCAGAAGGCGCCTCTGTTCTTCCGCCGCCGTCAACACAGATCCCTCTGGCCTGTAATACTTTGATCATGACAGAGGATGGGATGTCGGCCAGTGCTGTATGGATTCCCACGGACATGCCGGCAGACATGCCGCTCAGATAATCCTCAGACGTACCTGCGGCCGCAATCAGCTGCTGAGTGGTCACTCCGCCTCTCGGGGCTGCCTGCAGGCTGGTTAATGCCTCGTAAATCCCCGGCTTTTTTGGAATATAAGCCCCGTTTATCATCTTGGAGATCAGCGCTGCATCCACCCCTGAGTCACGTGCATATTCTCTTAAGGAGCGGTCCTCTCCTTTCGCCCGTTTTACCAATTCCCCGATGCTGACCTGCTTCATGTCAAACCTCCACGTCATGATCTTTGAATGATTATATCATAGTTGAAAAAGATTATCAACGCGTGCTTTGAACTCAACGTGTATTCTAAAACGGGAAGCAATGTTCATGGCGGTGTGCCTGTATGGACTCGGACATAAAAAAGTGCGTCTCTTCACAAAGAAGAGACGCGCAAAGGCAAGAGGCTGAGACCGGAACGGTCTGTCTCAAAAGTGCTCCCAGACGACACGCTCGTCAAAGTCTTTCTTCTCTTTCTGCGCAACTTCCCTGGTCGGGACACCAAAGGGAATAATGCTTCTCACCCATTTGTCTTCAGGAACACGGAGGAGCCTGGCAATCTCAGCATCCACATCATTCATGCGGGACATTCCGTCCATCCACACGCCGGCATAGCCCTTTGCGACGATGGCGAGCATGATGTTTTCCACTGCAGCCGCATAGTCCTGCGTATCAAAAGCAAAGTTTGCCGCACCCTTTGCTTCGTTGATTTTTTGTTCGGAAACCGCAACGAGGATAACCGGCGCTGTTTTTGTTGCGGGAGTGGGAAGCAATTTCGACAGCTTTGCACGCATCTCCGAATCGCGCACGATCACGAATGAAGTGGTCTGAAAATTGTAGCCGGAGGGTGCATGCAGACCGGCCGTAACGATCTGCCGAATATCTTCCTCCGGGATATCTTTCTCGGCAAAAGCAAACCGGTAGCTTGCGCGTTTTTCAACAGTCTCAAAGAATTCCATAACTGATTTCTCCTTTCATCTTTGACCCAATTATACCAGGGCTTACGAGACGAAAGCAATCCCAGCGAATCCTCATTGAATACCAGGATCCCCTGGGATTGTGTCATTCAAGGAGAGAAATCCCCATTTTTGAAAAATATGAAAGGAGCGCCTGACGCAGATCATTCTTCTGATCAAGTTCCAGCTTCCTGCGGATATTGCTACGATGGTAATCCACAGTCTTTTTGGAAAGGTTCACTCGATCCGCGATTTCCTTGCTCATGCAGCCGTTCGCTATATATCTCGCAATCGTCAGCTCCTGCCCGGAAAGCAGCTGTTCCGGTGTCGAACCGTTCACGGAGTCTTTCAGCAGCTCCAGTTGGCGGCTGATCAGATCATAGCTGTGACTGTCAAGCGTTGCTCTGAGATAACGAAGGATCGAAGCAATAGATTGATTCATATTCTCTGCCCGCTTCTGTTCCTGCCTGCGCCGTTCTTCGTCCCGCTGACCGAGCAGTTCCGTGAGCACTCGGTTCTGGTCTTCGATCAGTTCTGCAGAAAGGACAGCGTTGCGTTCGTCCGTTATGTTACGCACATACTCAACAATCATTTCGGTCTGCCCGTGCTCATCTGTTACCGGCGCGCAGAAGACCATCTGCCAGCCATTTCTGCGACTGTCCTTTACAAACAGAACCTCTTCCGATTCGGTCTTACCGGAGCACATTGCCCTCAGTGCCGGGCAGTTTTCACACGGAGATGTTCTGCCCTGATAGAGCGCATAGCATTTTCCAATGTCTTTTTTGTCCCCTGCTTCATACCAGTACTGCATAGCGGGATTCTGATAGAGTACATCCAATGCGGGAGAAAGGATGCTGATTCCGTCCTGCACCACCGAGAGCAGGGTTGACAGGATCTTTTGGTTTTGAATATCCATTGTGACCTCTCCTCACAGGGCCCGGTATTCCTATAAAAACGATTTTGTCAAAGTGCCTTTTAAAATGGCAAGGATTTCTTCCGGGGTTTTATCAATATCTTTCACCAACCATGTCTGGAGCAAGCCGAAGGCCGCAGAGGAGATCAGGATTGCAAACATATAGTTGTCGTCATCATTCCCGCTGAACATTTTCCGCAATTTCATCTTGTGGCTTGCCACAAAATCATTCACAATCTCAAGTCCAAAGCCGCTCATTTGGTTCTCAGCATTTTTGGAAAACAGGAGCTTTATCTCCGCTTTCCTTTCACTCAGAAATGTGAGACAGGCTATGATCGCATCTCCCCTGTTTTGAGTTTCCTCCATGCTGTCCTTAAAGATCTCTTCCAACCTTGCAGCATAGTCGTGTGCAATTTCTTTCAAAATCATCGTTGGAGACTCGTAGTGCTTGTAAAAGGTTGCCCTGTTGACGCCGGCAGTTTCACAGAGATCTGTAATGGTAATTTTGGAAATCGGAGTTTTTCTGAGCTCGTGAAGCAAGCCTTCTTTCAACAGGCGTTTCGTGAGGGTAACGCGTATATCCGTTTTCAAATTAATCTCTCCCCAATTAATCGACAAATCTTTTGCATCTGTATAGTATCTTTCAAATCGGCGAAATCTGATGATTGCAAATTTACACTTGTCGATTATAATGACAACTGACGTTATTGTCAAGAAAACAGGAGCAACGAACATAGAAGATTTTCTGAAGAGTCTAAGGCGTACAGAGATTGATCCTGCCGCCCCGCTCATAGTTCGTGAAAATCCAACATCGAAGACTTGGAGGTAAAAATGAAAAAGAAACTTGTGTCTTTCCTTGCAATTGTGCTGGTCGTGTGCCTGGCGCTTCCCGGTATGAGTGCCTGGGCCGATGAAACTGCCGCGGACTATGTCATTGAGCTCGACCCCCAGTACAATGTCCCCACGGACGAACTGCTGAAGCTCTTTCCGATCACCTATCAGACACCTGCAAAGACCGAGCTTAATCAGAAAGTTCAGAATCGCATGCTCAACGGATTCAACCGCTGGAACATGGGGTATGAGGCCTGGGAGCATTGGGGCGAAGTGCTTTATCATGCCGATTCCATTTACAATGTCAACGGCGTGCGCATGACCCTCGGCGAGTACCAGGCCGCTATGGATGCCTCTTTGAAGTCCATGAATATTCAGATGGGAAACTTCAATAATATGATTCTGGTAGACGACTGGATGGCAATTCGTTATGACATCGTCAACATCAATCGTCAAACAGGGGAAGAAGTTCCCGGCACAACGATGGAGTTTGCCCGCTTCGGCGATTACGGCGAGCTCGGCGCGAAGGTAGACGAAGGCTGGGGCGGTTCCCGTACTGATAACTACCAGGGCCTGTTCTATTTCCTGACTGATGAGGAAAAAGCCGCACAGCAGGCCTTCATGCAGGAGCTGGCGGACACCGTTCTGCCCGAGACCGACGATCTGGAAGCAAAGTACCCCGTCATGTACCCCACCACCATCGACACTGAGCTTGGCGAGCAGATGAAGGCTGCCATCCTCAAGGATTTTGAGGCCTGGAACAGCGGCTATGATGCATGGTGTGCGTGGGCAGACGAGCTCTACGCCGACAATATCATGTACGACTACCGCGGAACTCAGTATGACCTCGAGGGTCTGAAGGCCGCGATGCAGAGCATGATCGAGAGTGAGCAGCGTGTGCGGATTAACAATATTCTGATCAGCGAGGACTGGGCCGCGATTCATTTCTGGAATGTGGTCACGGATGCTGACGGCAACCAGGACGCCTGGAACCACATGCAGTTCATCCACTTTGTAGAGACCGAGGATGGTCTGAAAGTGGATCTGTGCTGGGCAAAATAACAAGCTTTTCCAATTCCATACAACAGAAACGGATCGGAGCCTGCACCATTATTGCCGGCTCCGATCCGTCTTTTCTTTTTCATTTTAACAATACTTTTTTTGCGAACAACCTGCTGCAAATCATTCTCTGCATGTATGCTTCCGCAGCAGCTCCTGAAGTGCGTTACGCCAGGCCGTTGCTGATGAATTCCACATGGACGTCCACATCGTGCGCCGGCATGACGAACTGGTATCCCATCCAGCCGACTCTTGTTCCGTCCACTCCGTCCGCGGAAATCTCCATATCTCCGTCAGTGACATCATAAAGACTGACCGTCACGGTTTCTCCCACATGTGCTGTTTCGGGGCAGGATTCAACCAGATCACTGTCTCCGAGGATGTTGATCTGGTGCACAAACGGTGTTACCAGACGATAATACCGGCCCGCTCCGGCCATTGCCCCGATCAGCGCAATTGTTTCAATCTCACCGTACTGATCGACAAACATCGGCTCATCCATCGTCTGCCATTCCATGGTTCGCTCCATCAGCTCAGCATAGTCGGACGTTTCCAGAATATCAGCAGGAATGCCGCTGTGTGCTGTCTCAAACTTGGAACGGGCGGTTTCTCTCAGGTTCTCCAGGTATTCTTCCTCGCTGATTCCCCGCTGCTCCAGAATCATTTCGTTCGTGACTCGGCTGTCGGTTTCAAAGTCATATCCGTATGCACCGAATTCATTCCAGTCACCGGTCACATCCGCCTTGACGAGCAGAAACAGCTGACTTCCGCTCCAGTAGGCATGCCATTCGGTGCGCCAGCACGAGATGGAGTGTTTACCTTCCATATAATGAAACTGATGTTCTACCCTTTTTCCAAAGTTCTCTGCAATCTCCGCATTGATTTCATCTGCATCCGGTGAATCGGCAAAGATCTGCGGCACATGGTAGGAATAGGCCTCTTCGTTCCCGATAGAATCGGTATAAAAGCCCTCAGCACTGTACAGTTCATATACGGGATTCTTACGGAGCTGCTCTGCCGTTGCTTCCAATGCGTCTGCCGTGGTGGTGAATCTGTCCTGATCCGCTGCCGCTGATACTCCGATGGCAAGAATCATAACGACAATCAGCAATACGGAAATTGTTTTTTTCATTGTATCAATACTCCTTTACCAAAAAACATAGACTGTCTGCCAGGCCTGTCCTGATCAGAGACGAATACGGTGCCGCATGCTACTCATACACGACCTCCGCCCTGTCCGGCAGTCGATGGATGACATAGTCCCTGATAAATCCAAAATCCTCATGGGCAGCAAAAAACGGCGCCGTCACCACAAGGCCCTTGACTTCGATCATATTGCGGGAGCTGTGAACCACGACTCTCCGGATATCTTTGTAGTGGAAGTAAGTGTCTTCTCTCCCGTATCCCACATACCGGATATACTCTTCATTCATCTCATACTTCTGCTGCCGGCCTTTTCCTGCTCTCATCAGCGGAAGAGTGACAAGCGCTGTGACTGCCATAACACCGAGGCCGGAAAGCCCCGTAACCAGAAGCATCTCCCGATTGATCACAAGGGCCATGACAAGGAAGAGAACACACATCGCCCCCATGGCTCCGAAAATGATTCCGATGACCTTCTGATCGTACTGTCCATCTATGGTTCCGTTCCAATGGTACGTTCCGCTTTCATCCTGTGTAATTGTGGTATTCATCTCTTCCCCTTTTGACCCCTCCGCCGGGCATCAGGCCCGCCGAGCCCTACGGGATCCACTGCTGCGCCTTCTTTTCCATCTGTTTGGGCATGCCCGGATTTCTCCTATGGACATTTTTCTTCATTGGCACAGGTCTCTGAGTGTCGAATTGTTCTCTTACCCATGTTTGCACAAAGGCGGCCGAAGCCGCCCTTGTGCCTATTCTGATGTTTTAATGCATTAAGGAAACCGTCTGCGGAACCGTTCAGGCCTTCTTTGCAACATGGCCGAACTGCATGGCCTCCATGATCTTATAACGCTCCATCTGCAGGTGCTTCTTCATGGCGAGCGCTTCCTCGATCGGCAGCTCAACAATATCGCCTTCCTTTGTGCCGATGATGCAGTTGCCGCGTCCTTCTGCGAATGCCATCGCGGCATAATAACCCATACGGGTCGCGATCTCACGGTCACGTGCATTCGGCGACCCACCGCGCTGGATGTGTCCCAGAACCGTAACACGCGGCTCAATGCCGATCGTTTCTTTGATCTGCTTTCCGATTTCGACCGCGCTGCCCGCGCCCTCGGCCACAACGATCATGAAATGGGTGTTTCCTGCCAGACGGGAGGCCTGGATCGTCTCAATCACATTCTTCTGGAAATCAACCTCGTGTTCCGGAATGAGAACTGCCGTAGCACCTACGGCAATGCCAACGTACAGCGCGAGGAAGCCCGCGTTCCGGCCCATGACCTCTACAACCGAGCAGCGCTCATGTGACTGCATGGTGTCCCGCAGCTTGTCAATGCAGTCGATAGCCGTGTTGCAGGCAGTATCAAACCCAATGGTGTAGTTCGAGCATCCCAGATCATTGTCAATGGTTGCGGGGATCCCGACCACCGGGATGCCGAGCCGCGACAGCTCCAATGCTCCGCGGAACGTACCGTCGCCGCCGATCGCAACAATGCCGTCCAGTCCCAGCATTTTACAGGTCATGACCGCCCGCTCCCGTCCCTTTTCAGTCATAAAATCTTCACTGCGGGCAGTAAACAGGATCGTCCCGCCGCGGGACAGGATATGCCCCACACTGGAGCTGTCCAGTTTCATAAAATCGGCATTGATCAGTCCCTGCCAGCCTCTGCGTATGCCGATACACTCAATCCCGCAGGACAGGGCGGTACGAACGACCGCTCTCACCGCGGCATTCATTCCGGGGGCATCTCCGCCGCTGGTCAGGACACCGATTCGTTTGATACTCATACTTGTTCCTCCTGTTTCTGTTTTTTATTCTTATTGATCGAGCGCATGGATGGTCACGCCGGCTTGATCAGGTTTTTCATCATTTCAGGCAAACGTCCGGGTTCGATCTGCTTCCGGAAACACGCATCCGGCCCGTCTGTTCTCCCGCTTTGTCTCTCATTTCTTTTTTCATTGTACTCATAAATACGATTCTTTTCAACTGTTTTGAAAAAGAAAATGCACAAACAGATCAGCTTGATCCATTTGTGCATTCATATCACGTTCCGGGTCCCTGGTAGATCTGTCTTTTTTCTACTTCTTTTTTGTAGATCCGGCTGTCCTCGCCGTTCACATCCTTCATCATCTTCCAGAACGAATAACCGTACTTCTCATACAGGCCGGTCTCTCCTGTAGAAATGTAAATAGCTTCCTGCCCTTCCAAACGCGCGAGCACGGCGGCATGATCCAGTAATTGCCCCGTATGCCGCTTTCCTCTGAACGAAGGGAAGGTATAAACAAACCCGACCCATGGTGTCAGGGATGGCTCCCGGACATCATCCTGCTCCGCGTAGGTGCAGAAGGAAACCAGCCGTTCTCCATCCGTCAGAAGCAGTACTTTTGTGTTCTGTCCGCACAGCTCCTTCAGGCGTCGATCCCGAAGCAGCTCGTACAGGTACTGCCCCGCTCTCCAGTCGCTCTTTTGGATTTCTTTCAGCCAGTGGCTTTGTTCAGCGCTGGCAAAATATTCGATGATTTCCATTGATTCTCCTATACAAAAGGGATCATCTGCTATCTGACCCGCTGCTGATATTCCTGTAATCTTCCGCTATCGGTTTCTTCTTCCTGCTTTCAACTGTCTGTGAAATGTGAAATGTAAAACGAGTATAACAGAAATCCGCCTGCTCTTCAACAGATCACCGTTGCCATTTTCATCTACCTCTGCTAAAATCTGTTTATCCTTTCTTTCGGAGGTATTATGGTATGATCCCCTTCCCGGAGCTTCTGTCCGATCCCTTGCCCGCGATCGGAACGTTTATACAGTCTGCCTCACCGGAGTTTCTGGAAGCATCCGCATACGCAGGATTTCGATTTGCAGCGATTGATCTGGAACACGCTTCCTTCGGAACCGAGACTCTCGTTCACCTGATTCGTGCCGGTGAAGCTGCGGGCCTTTCCATGCTGGCGCGTGTTCCCGGGCCAGATGCGGCTCTGATCAAGAAATCTCTGGATATGGGTGCCGCCGGCATCATCGTACCGAATATCGACACGCCTGAACAGGCTGCAGAGGCTGTCGCGCTGTGCCGGTTTACACCGGATGGAATCCGAGGCGCCTGCCCCGGTGTCAG
>CAZMXF010000044.1:0-13942 GCA_964570015.1 uncultured Oscillospiraceae bacterium
CAGAGAGAGCTTGAAGATCTGCGCCATCCGGCGGCTCAAAAGTACCAGAAAAGGGTGTTTGCACAGACCTTCGGAAACTTTGAACTGTTTGTAGATCTAAAACCGGTCGCATTCAAGTATTCCAAAACCAAGGAGATTGTTGCACTGCTGATTAACAACCGCGGCGCACAGACGACCAATGGAGAGATCATTGCCACACTCTGGGAAGACGACGGAGATCCTGAAAAGAAGGCTTCCTACCTGTCTAATTTGCGTCAGGATCTGCAGAACACGTTTACAAAGCTCAAACTGAACGGAATCATCCTCAAGCAGCGCGGAAGCATGGCGATTGCTAAGGATCGAATTGAATGCGATCTGTATGACTGGCTGGAGAACAAGCTGAATTCCAAGTACCAATACCTTGGGGATTATATGAATCAGTACAGCTGGCCGGAGACCGTTCATGCAGAACTGGATGAGATCAGCTATTCCCTCTATGACGACTGAAGGAAAAATGAGATCCATTCATAAAAGGCATTTTGAGCGAAAAACAGTCGGCTGTTTCACTGACCGTAACTGAAAACGAGAGAAGAGAGAGAAGCCGTTCCATGAAGAAGACGCTCCTGCAGATCCTTATTGTAAGCCTCCTTTGGCTTGGTATTCTGTGCCTGTGTATTCGATTGGGCGGAGACGGACTGACACTCTATTTTGAACAACCTCCGGAAGCCACCGGTATGTTAGTCCGTTTTGATCCGGAAAACGTCGTCAGGCTGGCAGACAGCCAGGTGCTTACAGAGGAGCAGGAAGTTCAGCTCTTGTTTGCCGCTGTGCAGCGAGGAAAAACAGAGGTGACTGTAGTCTGGGAGGGGCTGGCCGAGGACTCCCTATATGAAAACGAGATCTCAATGACCATCCGTTCTCTTCCGATGGGGATTCTGACAGACAGTATCACCTGGAACTTTACAGGCTGGGAATATCTTGTCATCTGTCTGGCACTTTATTTTCTGTCGATCTCCACAGTTCTGTTTCTAGCTTCACAAAGAGAACAGAAACGGGTTTTCTTCAGCTATCGGTCGATCCGCTTCTTGGGTCTGGCGATATTCTTCTTTGCCCTCGGTTTCTTCCGGACAGAATACCTGCTCAATTTCCTGAAAGGTAGAAATGCAGGGACTGTATGGACCCTGCTGTTGGGAATTATTTCCTCAGCACAGACTTTTGTGAGGTGGTCGGCTTATCTGCTGGCCGTGTTTGCAGTACTGACGGCATTAAGCAATATCGTTCTGATGCGGCATGAAGGAGTGCGGCCGGCGAATATGCTGGGGATTCTGGTGGCTGTCGTGATCGTCGGCGGGGCGATGGTTGGAATCGCACTTTCCAACTCCCGGCTGACTTTTCCGATGCGCAATGTCCTATGCAACGTATATGCCGGCCTGTTTGTATATTTTGAATGCCTGCTGACTGCGACGGTAATACGGGCTCTGAAGGCTGGAAAGCATGAGCCCGCCTATGACAAAGACTACATTATTATATTGGGCTGCAGAATCAGACCGGACGGGACTCTATATCCGCTGATCCGCGGCAGAGTGGACCGGGCAATTGAGTTCGCGCAAGCACAGGAAACAGCCACCGGTAAAGTGGCGGTTTTGGTCCCGAGCGGCGGACAGGGAAGTGACGAGCCAGTGTCGGAAGCGGAAGCAATGGCATGCTACATACGCAGCCGGGGAGTAAAGGAAGAAAGAATTCTGCTGGAAAACCGCTCCCAGACTACAAAGGAGAACCTGAATTTTTCCCGAAATCTGATCACCGGGAATAAGAAAGAACAGAAGACAGCGTTTTCTACTTCCAGTTACCATGTGTGCCGGGGAGGAATCCTTGCGGAAGAGATGGGCTGGAACATAGACGGAATGGGAAGCCGGACAAAATGGTATTTCTGGCCGAATGCATTTCTGCGTGAGTTCATCGGACTGCTGGCAGAGAGCTGGGTGCAGCAGCTGGTTGCGGTGATCGTTATTGCTGTGCTAAGCGGATTGTTGACAGTTATTATGTAAATTGGGAGAGCCAAAATGGCGGAGAGAATCAGATTGATGGATGAAAAGGAAATGGAACAGGTCTCCGGAGGAGCGTATACCGGTTCTGTTTTTGTCTATACCGTACAGGAAGGGGACAGACTTTCTATGCTGGCACAGCGCTTTGGAACATCGGTCAGCGTGATCGCAGACTTGAATGCAATCAAAAGTGCGAAGAGCATTTATGCCGGGATGAAGCTGCTGATCCCGCTGAAAGCCTGACGGCAAACGATAAAAAGACCCCCGACAGCCTAATGACTGTCGGGGGTCTTTTCAAAGTGATCAGCCGACCAGATTCAAAACCAGAGTCAATACAACAAAAGCAAGTGCAAACCACTTTGTTGCTTTGGCCAGCTTCGCATCCAGTGTCTTGGCCTTCCCTTTGGATAAAAACGTCTCAGCACCGCCGGAAATCGCTCCGGAAAGTCCGGCGCTTTTTCCGCTTTGCATCAGAACGATCACGGTCAAAGCGAGACCGGAAATCAACTGAAGTACAGCAAAGACGATCGTAACAGCAGACATAATGACGTCAATCCTTTCAAGAAAACAAAAACTAACATTTGAGCTTAGAAACTATAACACATCGGAACGTTAAATTCAAGTATTATTTGAAGCAATCTTTCAAAAAAAGAAGAAATTCATAATTGAGGGATTGATTTTTAGGATACATTCTTTTATTATGTTACAGTAATAAGCCGTTTGGCATGATCAGACGGCTTCAAGCACCGAAAGGAGATTGACAAATGGGACTTATTCATGCAGCGCTCGGAGCTGGAACCGGCGTTCTTTCTGATCAGTGGAAGGAGTATTTTTACTGCGAATCGTTGCCGAATACCGTTTTGGCAACGAAAGGACGGAAACGTTCCACGCTCCGCGGTGGAAACCATGGTCTTGACAATATCATCACCAGCGGATCGATCATTGCGGTCGCCGACGGTCAGTGCATGCTGATAGTCGAGCAGGGCAAAATCGTAGATGTCTGCGCAGAACCTGGTGAATACCAGTACGATGCCTCCACGGAGCCGTCCGTGTTTTCCGGCAATCTCGGAGAAAGTATTTCCGAAGTCTTCAAGATGATCGGAAAGCGTTTTACCTTCGGAGGAGAAGCCCCCAAGGATCAGAGAATTTATTATTTCAACACCAAGGAAATCACCGGCAACAAGTACGGAACACCGTCTCCAGTACCGTTTCGTGTAGTCGACCAGAATGTCGGCCTGGATTTGGACATTTCGATCCGCTGTTTCGGAGAATACAGCTTCCGGCTCGCAAATCCGCTGCTCTTCTATACCAATGTGTGCGGAAATGTATCAGACGATTATACTGTAGAACAGCTGATCGGTCAAATGCGCACTGAGCTGTTGACGGCGCTTCAGCCCGCTTTTGCCAGAATCTCTGAGATCGGCGTACGTTATTCTGCCCTGCCTGGACATACCAAAGAACTGGCAGATGCACTGAATGCCGAACTCTCACCGAAATGGTTAGAGTATCGCGGTATCGAAATCGTCTCAGTGGGCGTATCCAGCGTGAAGGCAAGCGAGGAAGACGAAAAGCTGATAAAAGAACTGCAGCGCAACGCGGCTTTCAAGAACCCGACGATGGCTGCGGCACATCTCGTGGGTGCTCAGGCTGCAGCTATGCAGGCTGCTGCAGCCAATGAAAATGCAGGTGCAGCCATGGGCTTTGTCGGGATGAATATGGCTCAGTCGGCTGGCGGAATCAACGCGCAGACCCTCTACCAGATGAACTCGCAGCAGCCTGCTGCGGTCGTTCCGACGGCAGATTCCTGGGTTTGCCCCTCCTGCGGACGTCAGGCGAGTGGGAAGTTCTGCGCCGAATGCGGTACGAAGAAACCGGAACCGGTCGTTGTGACAGGGTGGACCTGCCCAAACTGCGGCAGTGTGAACAAGGGCAAGTTCTGTGCCGAGTGCGGTACCAAAAAACCGGAAGGCGCACCACTGTATCGCTGCGACAAATGCGGCTGGGAGCCGGAGGATCCGACTCATCCGCCGAAATTCTGCCCGCAGTGCGGCGATCCATTTGATTCAAACGATATCGTATAAACCATAACTTAGCAGAAAGGAGAAGCATAACATGCCGGGCGGAAGATCGATCCATAGATGGTGTTTGCCCGGGATGCGTATGCTTCTCCTTATGGTTTTGCTCCTTTCAGGCTGCGGCCGGGTGACGGATACAAGCGGACTTACCGGACTGTGGGTTCTGGACAATGCAGAGAGCTCTGCCGTTCTGATCCCGGCCGGTCTCGTAGAAAAAAACATGCTTTCACTTCGCCTGGACCCGGACGGTAGCGGCGTCATCGAAAGTGCTTCTTCACAGGGACGGATTGTTTGGAAATACGAAGACGGAATTGTCCTTCTCCGTGCAGGTGAATCTGTTCTGAGCGGTACGGTGAAGGGGAACGAACTGATCCTGTATGGGAAAGATGAGACCGGACTTCACTTTGTGCGTGACAGCCGGGATGAGACACCGGAGATACAAAACCCTGTGAAGGAAGAGTTGCCTCTCGGAAGCTGGTACGGGTGGTGGAAAATAGAAGACTCCGCAGGGGAAATGCCTGTAAGCTGGTACGATTGCTGTGCGGTGTTTGAAGCCCAGGAGGACGGTACGATTCTCCTGACCCTCTGGGATGAGGACGGAAGCAGGACGGATCCGCTGTCCCAGGTCCGTTTCAAGGAAGAGGCAGATTCACTGGTTTCTGTCAGCGGATACTTTGCGTTCATGGAAATTCAGGGAAAAGAATGGAGCCTGACGGAATCTGAGTCCGACATCCTGATTCCGGATATCATGCATGATGCGGAGGGAGAAACCTTTCGTGCAACAGTTTATCTGAGACCTTGGGGAGATAACTGGAATGATGCTCCGGAGGAGCAGAGACCTTTTTACTACGAAGACTGGTATCTGCCGCTTTTAAAACAAAATGCAGAGATGCCGGAACAAATACCGTGGAAACGTTTGGAAGCGAAAAGAGAGCGAGCCGGAGAAACACAAAGTGCGCTCTCTGACAGGAGTTAAACATGCCGTCACAGATCACAAACTATCAGTGCCCGTCTTGTACGGGACCGCTGCGCTATGACGGCGCCAGCGGTAAGCTGCAGTGTGATTACTGCGGGAGCAGCTTTACCACTGCTGAAATTGAGAAAATCTATCAACACAAGCTGGAAGAGGCAGAACAGGCAGCGGCAGCCTCCACGGCAGCGGTTGCCGCTGCGGCGGAAGCAGAAGAAACGGACGGAAACGCAGAAGAACAATTCTGGAATGCAGAACAGGAAGGAATGAAGCTTTACAACTGCCCTTCCTGTGGTGCACAACTTGTTTTCGATGCCACGACTGCAGCGAGCAGCTGCCCGTATTGCGGGAACCCTTCCATTGTACCCGGTCAGTTTCACGGAATGCTGCGGCCGGATTATATCCTCCCATTCAAGCTTTCAAAGGATCAGGCAATAGCAGCGCTGAAGAACTATTATCGGGGTAAAAAGCTTCTGCCGAAAGCCTTCTCTTCAGAGAATCATCTGGAAGAAATCAAGGGCGTCTATGTTCCGTTCTGGCTTTTTGATGAGACAGCCATCGCCGACACCAGTTATCAGGCGACCAGAGTGACATCGGTCACACACGGAAATGAGCTGATAACAACAACGGAGTATTTTGACGTCCGACGCGCGGGAACGGTTCGATTTACCAGAATTCCCGCAGACGGTTCCAAGAAAATGCCCGATGAATTGATGGATTCCATCGAGCCCTATGATTATTCTGAACTGAAGCCATTTTCGACTGCGTATATGCCTGGCTTTATGGCGGATATCTATGACGTGGATGACAGAGAGAGTTTTGAACGGGTCCAAAAACGTGGCACAAATACCGCGCTGGAAATCATGGACTCTACCGTTTCGGGGTACTCTTCTGTCATTCCGAAGCAGAGACAGGTTCACGTACAGCACGAGAAGACATCCTATGCTTTGCTGCCGGTCTGGATGCTGAGTACACGGTGGCGGAACCAGAACTTCATCTTTGCCATGAACGGGCAGACAGGGAAGTTCATTGGCGATCTCCCTGTTTCAATGGGGCGATATTTCGCCTGGTTTGCCGGGATTGCACTGCCTCTCGGAGCAGTACTGGCTGTTCTGCTGAAATTCATGTGAGGAGGGTGCACATGAAAAGATTGTTTTCCGCCGCTCTGATTATGGTCCTGGCGATCATCCTTGTGACCGTTACTGCTGCTTCCGCGGAATCCGGACAGGAACTGCCATATTATGTTTCAGATACCGCGGGACTGACAACATCGGAGCAGTGGCAGAAGCTCGAAACCGCTGCAAAAAGAATCTCGGACCGGTATGGCTGCGGCGTCTATGCCGTCTCACTGCAGGACTATCGGGATTACGGCAGTTACAGCAATATTCGGAACTTCTCGGAAGAGTTCTATAACCATTACCGGCTCGGACTAGGACAGAACCGCAACGGTATTTTGCTGGTGCTGAGTATGGCAGAGAGAGATTACTGCCTGATTGCTTACGGAAGTGATGCCCACTACGCTTTTACAGATTATGGGAAAGAAGTTCTGGAGAAATCTTTTCTGGATGATTTTAAGCGGAATGACTGGAACGGAGGCTTTGCGGATTATATCAGCGGATGTGAAGAACTGCTCTCCAAGGCTGCGGAAGGAAAACCCGTGGATGTGCAATACGAGAGCAGGAGTGGCATCCCTCCGGAAATCAGTACCGGCATTATCTTAGGTGTTCCGCTGCTGGTGAGCTTCGGCGCCTGTGAAGGAATGAAACGCCGGATGAAGCCTGTCAAGCCCCAGAACCGGGCGGATGAGTATATTGTACCGGGCGGCATCCATTTCAGCCTGAAAAGAGATGTATTTGTTAATCGGACGGTTTCTCGGACCGTAATCCGGAGCGAAAACAGAGATACCTCCTACGGAGGCGGAGGCGGAACCACTGTGAATTCAGGCGGTTTCTCAGGACACAGCGGAAAGTTCTGAACTGAATCATGAAAGTACGAAAAGAGCTGTATTTTAGGCTCTTTTCGTGCTTTTATAAGAATTCTCTCTTGTATTCCGGTATGAGATTTGGTATTATACTTTAATAGCGAATTGGGAAAGGAGAATATCGGTGGACGCACTGCGATCGATCTGGGAAGGATTCGATTTCACATATCTGTTAAGCATTCTGCTCGGAGTGATTCCTTCTCTGATCTGTATTACCCTGCATGAGCTCTCGCATGGGTTTGTCGCATATCGGCTCGGCGATGACACTGCACAGAGGGCCGGCCGGCTTACGCTGAATCCCCTGAAGCATCTTGACCCGATGGGTTTGCTGATGATGCTTGTGTTCCGCTTCGGCTGGGCGAAACCTGTTCCTGTCAACATGATGAGATTTAAGAACCCAAAAAAAGGAATGGCTTTGACGGCACTGGCCGGACCGGGATGCAATCTCCTGATCACGGTTGTTTTTCTGTTCCTGTACGGTGCCCTGCAGAAGCCTCTTTCCGCCAGCAGTGCCGGGAAGACAGTGCTGGAGCTGCTGGAACTGACTGCCTATATCAGCCTCGGATTCTGCATCTTTAACCTGATTCCGGTTCCTCCGCTGGACGGATCCAAAATCCTGTTTTCTGCTTTGTCTGATTCCGCGTATTGGAAGCTGATGCAGTATGAACGCTATGGATCCATTATGCTCATCGTACTCGTATGGACAGGTGTCCTCGGCCGCCCGCTCAGCCGGCTGATCCGGGGAGCCTACGAGTTGCTGTTTCCCATCGCGCAGGCTGCATTTCAACTGATGAATGGATAAGTATTGAATGGAAAATCCGAGTTTCCGCCTGGAGGGGATTGTCCGTGAAAAGGACAGCATGCAGGACTTTGAAGGACCGCTGAGTCTGATCCTGATGCTCCTCCAGAAAAATAAAATCGAAATACGGGATCTGAGTGTCTCAGACATTCTCGATCAGTATCTGGAATATCTGGATCGAATGCAAAGTCTTGACCTGGAAATCGCCAGTGAGTTTGTCCAGATGGCGGCACATCTGCTTTATCTGAAGACCAGAACGCTATTGACTACCGAAGAAGAAGTCAGTGAACTGGAGCTGCTGATGCAATCTCTGGAACAACTGCAGGCGAGAGACCGTTTTACTGCGATGACAGTGGTTCTTCCTCAACTGAAGGCTGCATCCGAAAAGGGATTTCTGTATATGACCAAATCGCCCGAACCTCTGCCGGCCAAAAAACAGGAATATGTCTATCACCATGAGCCGGTGGATCTGTTGAAGGCAATGCTTGGAATCTGGACCCGCAGTGCATCTTACACACCGGAGACGGAACGCCGTCTGTTTGCTGCCATGCCGCGTCGGATCGTATACAGCGTCAGAGATAAGGGGATGGAAATCATCAACCGGCTCCGTAAGGGACCGCAGTCTCTAGCGGGACTTTATGGGAGATGCAATTCAAGTTCAGAAGTCGTTGCGACTTTTGTGGCTGTGCTGGAGCTTTGCCGTTCCGGCAGTCTGACATTCGAAAGAATCGAAGAACAGATTATCCTGCATTTTTCCGGCTCTGACACTGAAATTGAAAAGGTACTGGAGAGTTTTGAGGAAGAATCATGACGGATTTAAAAAGCGCGCTGGAAGCGGTACTTTTTGCCGCGGGAGAGAGCGTTCCGGTCGGAAGGCTCTCGCTTGTGTTTGCAGTGGAGCAGGAAGATATTATGCAGGCGGCCAAAGAGCTGTCTGACGAGTACGACCGCGAAGGGAGAGGGATCCGACTGCTGCGGATGGACAATATGCTGCAGCTCTGCTCGGCTCCGGAGTACGCACAGCTGATCATAAAAACCCTGGAACAGCGAAAGCCGCCGATGCTCTCGCAATCGGCTTTGGAAACGCTGGCAATCGTTGCCTATTATCAGCCGGTTACCCGTGCCGTGATCGAGAAAATGCGCGGAGTGGACAGCAGCTATACCATATCCACACTGCAGGATCGTGGACTGATCGAAACCTGTGGAAAATTGGAAGCTCCGGGCAGACCGACGCTCTATGCGACGACAGATGCTTTCCTGAGAGTCATGGGGATCGAAACGCTGCAGCAACTGCCTCCGCTTCCGGAGGTTCAGGGAAGTGAAGGAACCGAACAGCTGAGAAAGAGCATTGCCAGAATGCAGGAACAGAACAGCGGGCAGGACAGTGAACAGCAGACGTTTTTCGATGATGCCGAAACGAAGAACACAGGAGCGTGATGACATATGATCGGGTGGATACTTCTCGCGATACTGGTCGGACTGATCACGTTAATCATGCTGATCCCGATCGGAGCGGATTTAAGATATGAAGACGAGGTCATTCGCGTTTCTGCGAAAGTTGCCGGCATCAAAATACAGCTGATCCCCAAAAAAAAGAAAGAGCCAAAAACGGCGCAGTCAGAAGAGGAAAAGCCTAAACCCGAATCGAAACCGAAGGAGGAAAAGCCCAAAAAGCAGAAAAAGGGACGATCGTTCTCGCTGAATGCTGAGGAAATCTTTGATCTGCTGAAAGTTGTTCTGAAAGGATTCGGACAATTTGGAAAGAAATTCAAGGTAGAGCGCTTCGTTCTGCACTGGACCGCTGCAGGGTGTGATCCCTATCTGGTGGCGAGGACGTTTTCGGTTGTAAACGCGGGGCTGTCACAGCTTGCTCCGATCTGTACAGAGCGATTCCATTGCCGGGACAGCAGTGTGTGGACGGACATTGACTTTGTCAGCGACCGGATGTTCTTTGAATTTGGGCTGACCATGACCATTCGAATCGGACAAATCGTGGGAACGGGTATTCGCCTTGCCGTTGGTGCGCTGATGATCCTTTTGCGCAGCAAACGACGGGTCAAACAGGAGAAAAAGGAAGAGGAACAGGCACTGAGCAAGTGGCTGGCGGAGCATCCGGAAGATGCTGCCCGGTATCAGGCTGAGTTGGAGACACAGCAAAAGTCTGAGCTGAAGGCACGGCAGGAGAAAAAGGAAAAGGAAGCAGAGGGAGGAAAGGTTCCTGAGGAGCCAAATAATGCGGAGCATCGGGAAGAAAGGACAGTCCCGAACGAAGCGGATTATACACCGGATCAAACAGAAAACGGATGAACGGTCAAACTGTCTGACCATCCGCGGCTCGTGAAATGGATAATTCTGCCCCGTAAAACAAGGCAACACCACGATATATAGAATAGTTTTTTGTATAGTATAATTGAAAGGAAGTAAATCTGATGGAGAACGTAAACCCGATTGGCGAGCTCATGCAGGCAACAATGGACAATGTCAAAAACATGCTGAAAGTAGACACTGTTGTCGGAGATCCGATTTATACTCCGGATGGAATCACCTTGATTCCTATCTCCCGTGTCAGTGTTGGTTTCGGGGGTGGCGGTGTTGAGTTTACCGGAAAGAAGATCGGCGGTGATCGTCCATACGGCGGCGGAAATGCCACCGGTGTCAAGATCGATCCGATCGGCTTTCTTGTGATTAAGGACGGAGTAATCCGGATGATCAATGTCACACCGCCTGCCAGTAACACGGTAGACCGTCTCATTGATTTGGTCCCGCAGGTGATTGACAGAGTCGACAGCTTTATCGAGAAGCAGAAGAACGCAACCTGATGGCAGAGCGCCTTCAAAAGATCATTGCCGAATCCGGGCTGATGTCCCGAAGGGCAGCGGAGCTTGCCATCTCGGAAGGTCGTGTTCTCGTAAACGGATTGCCGGCAAAACTGGGTGACCGGGCGGAGAGCAGCGACCGGATTACCCTCGACGGAGAAGCACTGCCTCTCAAAGAAGAGAAGCGTTATTATATGCTGAACAAGCCTCGCGGTTATGTATGCTCTTTACATGACGAGCAGGGGAGAAAGTCTGTCCGGGAACTGTTGCCTGCCTCTGCAGGAAGAGTGTACCCGGTCGGTCGTCTGGACCTGATGTCCGAAGGACTTCTCCTCATGACAAATGACGGCGTGTTTGCAAACCGCATCATGCATCCGTCTTCCAGAATTCTGAAGACCTATCGCACCTGCGTGGAAGGAGATACGCTTGATACCCGGATCGCCCGGTTGCGTGAGCCGTTTGAGCTAGACGGGGTATCCGTTCAGGCAGTAGAAATCCGTCTCCTCAAAAAAACAGAACAGGGAGCGATTCTGGATGTCACCATCGGAGAAGGACGAAACCGTGAAATCCGGCGTATGTGCAAGGAAGCAGGTCTTCGCGTCGCCAGACTGACCAGAATTGCAGAGGGCAAGCTGGTTCTCGGGGATCTTCCGAGCGGGCGATATCGTCCGTTGAGTGCGGAAGAGATTGCCTCTGTGATGGGGGAACGTGCGAGATGAATGCAGACGTGATTGTTATCGGAGCAGGACCTGCCGGTATGATGGCGGCTTATTCCGCTGCGGAGCAGGGCGCTGAAGTGCTGCTGCTGGAGAAAAATGAAAAAACAGGGAAAAAGCTGCGTATCACAGGAAAAGGGCGCTGCAACCTCACAAACAACAGTGATGTCCGGGAGGTTATGGCAAATATCCCCGGAGATGGACGCTTTCTGTACAGTGCGCTTACGGCGTTTCCTCCTGTGAAGGTCATGGAGTTTTTCGAAAGCCACGGTCTGCCATTAAAAACAGAGCGGGGAAAACGTGTGTTCCCGCAGTCAGAACGTGCAAATGACGTCGCAAATCTCATGCAGAAGCTTTGCCGTGAGAGAGGAGTCTTGACCCTGCAGCGGGAAGCGATGGGAATCTCTCTTCAAGATGGTGCCGTCAGCGGTGTCAAAACGAGAGAGGAGACAATCTCATCCAAAGCCTGTATTATCTGTACAGGAGGCTTATCCTATCCGCTGACCGGTTCTACAGGAGACGGGTACCGTTTTGCTAAAGCCGCCGGACATACGATTACACCGCTTCGTCCGTCACTTGTGCCCCTGGAAAGTCCGGATCCCTGCTGCGCCAGACTTCAAGGCCTTTCACTGAAGAATGTTGAGCTGCGCGTTTATGAGGAGAATAAGCTTCTCTGCAGGGAACAGGGAGAGATGCTTTTTACGCATTTTGGCGTATCCGGACCGCTGGTTTTATCCGCTTCTGCCAGGATGCGGCATTTTGATACAGCTTCTTATCGTCTGGAGATTGACCTGAAGCCGGCATTGGATGAAAAAACGCTGGATCTGCGGATTCAGAGGGATCTGAAAAAATATCAGAACAGAGAGTTTCGCAATGCACTGTGCGATTTGGTCCCGCATGCGCTGATCCCGGAGCTTGCCCGTCTGTCAGAAGCTCCGGAACCACTCCGGGCAAATGAAGTCACAAGAGAGACGAGATTACGCCTGCTCCGCAGCCTGAAAGCCTTTCCGATCGAAATATCCGGGACCCGGCCCTATGCGGAAGCGATCATTACATCCGGCGGGGTCTGTACAAAGGAAATCGAACCGAGAAGCATGCGTTCCAAACTGATTCCCGGCCTGTTTTTTGCCGGAGAAGTATTGGATCTGGATGCTTATACCGGAGGATTCAATTTGCAGATAGCCTGGAGTACGGGACGGCTTGCCGGAATTTCTGCGGCAGATGCATGCAGGTAAGAATAAATCAAATGGAATGAGAGTGAATATGAGAAATAACATATCAATAGCGATTGACGGGCCGTCCGGTGCCGGAAAAAGCACCCTCGCCAGACGGTGTGCAGCAGCTTTCGGTTTTCTCTATGCGGATACCGGGGCGATTTATCGTACGGTTGGGCTGGCGGCTGTACGTGCAGGAATTGATCGAAAAGACGAACAGGCGATCATCGCACTGCTTCCGACCCTTCGGATTGAAATGAAGTACGATGAGGACGGCGAACAGAGAATGTACCTCAACGGAGAGGATGTCTCGGACGCGATCCGTATGCCGGAAATATCCATCGCTGCATCGGATGTGTCTTCACTTCCGGCAGTAAGACAGTTCTTGCTGGAGATGCAGCGCAGCCTTGCCAGGACCCAGAGCGTACTGATGGACGGCAGAGATATCGGGACTGTTGTACTGCCGGATGCAGACCTTAAAGTGTTCCTGACAGCCAGTGCGGAAGAAAGGGCACGGAGGAGGGTTCTCCAGCTTCGGGAAAAAGGAGTCACAGAGGACTATGAAAAGGTCCTGAAGGAAATCCGTTATCGGGATGAACAGGATATGAATCGTGAAACAGCTCCGCTGAAACAGGCAGAGGACGCAGTGCTGCTGGACACGACAGATCTGAGCTATGACGAGAGTTTTGCCGCGTTAAGTCAGCTGATTCTTGAGCGGTTTTGCATCCAGCCAATGACAGGCTGTACGGAGAATCCATGAAGGAACTCAAAATAGCGGAGAGCGCCGGATTCTGCTTCGGTGTCCGACGGTCTGTGGAGATGGCAGAAGCGATGCTCCAGGAGGGCCCCTGTGCCAGCTTCGGTATGCTGATCCACAACACCGATGTTGTAGAAAGTCTTTCACAACGCGGAATGCGTACAGTGGAAAGCGTTGGAGAAGTCTCGGAGGGAGAAAGGGTTCTGATCCGGGCTCACGGAGTGCCGCCTCAAACGCTCGAAGATCTGAAGAAACGCAACGCTATCGTCCAGGATGCCACCTGCCCGAAGGTCATGCATATACATCGTATCGTGGAACAGGCCAGTGCGAATGGCAGGTTTATCATTATCATCGGGATGAAGCAGCATCCGGAGGTCGAAGCGATTTCTGCCAGATGTGAACACTGTGTTATCCTGGAAAGTGCTACTGAAACTGAGAACTGGCTGGAATCTCATGAAATGTTCTGGGATAGGCCAATTACGGTGGTGGTACAGACTACGCAGACGAAAAATAATTTTGATGAATGCGTAAAAGTGATAAAAAAAAGATGTACAAATGCAGAAATTTCTGATACAATATGCTTTGCAACA
>CAZMXF010000045.1:0-13631 GCA_964570015.1 uncultured Oscillospiraceae bacterium
CGCCTTCCGGCGGGGTTTTACTATTATCTATAACAAAGTATCTATACCAAAGAACAGCCCACAAAAGTGGACTGTTCTTTTCAGTGGTTGCGGGGGAAGGATTTGAACCAACGACCTCCGGGTTATGAGTTGGAGTAAATTCCTTTTACAATTTTCTACGACATCTAAAGAAGCCTGATTTTATGGGGCTTTTCGGCTATTCGCTTCTCACGGCATTTTATCATCTCCGACGATTTACCGCACGGTTGTGCGGTAAATGTGCGGTAAAAAAGAGGCCGTGCCGCCCGGTGCTCGACCCAACAAAGGGGAGCTAAATGGGGCGCACACGACCTCTGAGGACAGAGTATCATATGCTACCGGGTCTGTCAAGAAAAAATGGCACCCTAACTCACTGTATAGCTGCTTTGAAAGCCTCCTCATACGGAATACCCAGCGCATCACAGTATTTCATGAGTTGTCCGATGTTCCACTCCGTTCCCGGTTTATTCATCTGATACCTTGCATTTCCCGGTGAGCATCCAACAATCTCTGCAATTTCCACGCTTGTCATGTTCCGCGCTTTACGATAAGCGTGGAACAACGCCGCAAGATAGTTCACTTTGGGCTTTGGCTGACTAATCCACTTCACTTTGGGCATTTTTTCTCCCCCTATATCTTAAAAGACTCCGAAACGAGCTTCCTATAACAACCGCGTACAGCAAACTGGACGTCTGGTCGATCAGGAGGCTCGTTCTCCTGAACTATAACAGATCCTTGCCCGCGCTGCAAGCCACTATTTGAGTTTTCACGTCGCCTCCTTCGTGAGACGACATTTTTGTTTTTTACAGATAAATACAGATTGTCATTCATCCTCAGATATGGTAAGATGTACGAGCCACACAATCTAATATTGTATTGGAGCGCTAATAGAGAATGTATTTTTGTTTCGGCAAAAATACACTCTCCACTTTGGCATTCTCTGTTAGTGCTCAAAGATTGTGTGGCAGCAAAAGGAGCTGTGTATTTTTCTGCGCGGTTCCTTTTGGGGCCGCGCATTTTTTACGCCCCAAAATAATTAGACGGTTGTAAGGGGGAGAGACCGTGAAGTATTGCCCATATTGTGGAGCGGAGCTGTCGGGTAATGCGCGGTTCTGCCCGGATTGCGGAAAGAAGCTGACGAGGAAGAAGATCGATAATAGCGCTGCCGAAGAGTGGAAGCGGGAAGCTCGCAATTTGTCTAAACGCCGGAAGAGGAGCTCCATCGGCTGGATTCTTCTGCTGATTGTTGTTATCGCTGCTGCCGGAGGCATCGTGTATTTTCGCTTTTTTGCCTCTTCACCGGAACCGGCTGCCATTCCACAAGCTCCAGCAACAACTATCTCGGAGGAGCCGACGCCTGCTGCCTCTTTATCATCCGCTTTTTCAGACGATACAACGGCGATTCAGACAGCGTCCAATTCCGTTGTCATGCTGGGCTGCTATGACCAATATGGGGAGCTCTGCGCGACAGGGAGTGCTTTTGCCGCCTATGACGACGGCGTGTTTGTCACAAATTGTCATGTCATCATGGGGGATACCTATTTCATAAAGGCGCAGACAGAGGACGGGCAGGAATTTTACCTGTCAAAAGTCGTCGCCTATGATTTAAACGCAGATATAGCCATTCTGAGCGTAGAGACAGGTGTCAATGCGAACCTTGCACGCTTGCCTGTTGGAGATTCTTCGACGCTGGATAAGGGATCGAAGGTCGTGGCAATCGGGAGCCCGCTGGGACTGATAAACTCCGTATCGACCGGCGTGTACAGCGGCAGCGTGACCGAAGACGGCCAGACATATCTGCAATTCACCGCATCAATCTCTCACGGCAGCAGCGGAGGCGCTCTGTTCAACGATCACGGCGAAGTTGTTGGAATCACATCGGCTTCGTATGTTGAAGGGCAGAATCTGAACCTTGCTATTCCGATAGAGCGGGCAACAGAGCTTTGGAATCGTCATTCTCTCGCTCGGTCAATGAGCATAAGCGCCTTTTATGAGCTCTGGGACCATGTGAAAACATATGATGTTGCCTATGTTTTATCGCATGGAGCCGAGCTTGTTGGCCAGGAGGTATATATTGAGGGCTACATCTCCTCTATAGACTATGGTTCACGAAACGGAAAAGAGGTATTAGACGGAGCGCTCTATTTAGTTTCATCACCCTATGCTGTGCTCGGCTATGTGTTCCAAGAAGGGTCTGAGTGGGATTATAGCAACGGGAACCGGCAGGGACAAGACAGTACAAGGGCCCTATCTCTGGAGTGCCTTCCCGTATACAGCATCACCCGTAACGAAGTAAGGGCATTTTCACCCGGAGATTATGTGCGGGTACAATGTCAAATCACGCGCTTTGAGGAATTGCAGGGCGGCGGGATATATTTTACAGGCACTCGCTATATAAGCATAGCTGCCGCGTAGAAGAAAGATTGTGCTCTTATTTCGCAACCTTGACAAATCTTGACATTTCTATCGGGTATCTCGTCTTGAACGGACCATTCTGTGGTTTTTCAAACCTTAGCAAATCTTAGCATTTTTTCAGACCTTAACATTTGTTAACATTTTTCTATACCTTACCATATCTCAGCATGCTTGCCGCAGAAACAGTCAGAAGGGACATGAGCTGTATGATGCAACTCCTATTCATTATTCTCTACGTAACCGCAAACGAATTAACCTACATGATCGCCTTGCGCCAGCAGATGGGCCTCTGCCGCCACATCTCCGCAGGCGGCCTCTGCTGGACAAATCGTATCATTATGGCCGTACCCTGTGTCTGGTATTGTGGCTGGATCGTGGGGCTTGTTCTGATTGCCTTTGCCCTGTTTGGCCTGCTGCATGCGACAGTCGGCTGGATACTGACAATTCCTACCCTGTCCATAATGGATGAGCGGAAGCTGTTTCGCATTACCGATGTTGAGTGCGGATTCCTGATACCGGTCAATCTTATTTGCCTTGCCTTTACGATTCTGTCGTTTTTCAGAACAACATACAAAAGCGCTTTATCCCTGATCGCCGCCCCAAAGCAGATTGTAATCATCGCGGCAGCTCTGGCGATTGGCTTTGCAATCCGTGCTGTCGTCTCCAGAAGATTTCAGTAAAATGTAGAGGAGAACGCCTATGCAAGAATACGACTGGCGATTATTGATTTTTTCGCTTCTGATCACAATCTTCTTTTATGGTCTGTTCCCGCTCCTGTTCGCAGGGCTCAGGAAGAAACCAATAAAAAGAAGCACGTTCCGCATCATATGTTTTGTGTTCAACTTTCTTATTATGGCCTTGTTCCTGTTTGTGGCCGAGAGCTCCACAGGCGGCCCCTATGCGCTCTGGACAACGATTTTCTCCGGGGTAGGTATCTCTATCCTGAAAAATCGCGGCCTTATCATAGAGAATCAGGAGCCCCAGAGAACGCAGAAGAGCACAGCCTCTTCAAAGAGCAGGAAGAAAACCGTCACTGGAGCAGACATACTCGCAAAGTCCCTTATGGATATGTACGCTCACCGGGAGGCAGTCTATTATCGGCAACAGCCAAGTGACCCGGATCTTGGCTATTCCCTCGAAGACCCCATATCCACCTGCGGTATTGATGGCAGCAAAGAATACTTGTCCCGTCTGCGCACAAAGGACAATCAGGCGTTTACATGGGAGCGGGAGGGCTCATTTACACATCCTTCCCTTCCGGTCATGGTCGATAAGTATAAACTCTATCTGGACGGACAGGAGGACGAAACGATATATATCTGCCCTTATGGGTACAGCTCTTTATATGCTCCGGCAGGATTGTATCTGTTGCCGTCACTATCCGGTGCAAAAGAAATTGCTAACGCGGACTTGGACAAAACCGAATTCAGGAAGCGAATCTCGAGGGAAACTGCTGATTTTATCAAACTCTGTGAAAAGCAAGCGCTTTGGAAACAGTATAAATTTGTCTCCAGTCTAACCAGCCATGATGCAGAGGTAATAGAACGTGCAAATGCTGATGGTCTTCCTCCTCATCATTATCTCGAAATATGCAAGATGCAGGTCGAGAACTATGAGCTATACTTTGAGAAGTATAACAAGACCCACGCGAAGAAAGTCCGGCTCCCGGAGTTTTAGCGGGCGTGAAGACAACTGCTCTTGCATTCCTAAAGATGCTCTGTTATACTGTGCCCATCAGTGAGCTTAGGTAGAACGACGATGAAGGACGCCTCTATCGGACGCCTCTGTAGAGTTACTCCGGGTTTCTCAGTGTAACTTCGCCCTCTACAAAGCAGTGTGCATGCGCAGCGAGACCGGTTTCCTTCGACCGCCCTGCGGGCTGGCTATCTGTTTGTTGCGGGGCTCGGCAGCTTGTGATGGTAGTCTGCCAAAACCTGAGCCGATGGTCGTGAATTGAGGATCAACTACCAGATTGCTCCACAGACGGTGTAAGCTCAGGGCCCAATCCTGTATATCCACGGTGCTCGGCGCGTGCGACCGAGATGGATGTAGAAAGAGCGGGCAAAGGAACAGACCGTACTGATTGGCAATGAGGGCCTTCTGGCAGCTCCCCAATCCTTTTACGGTCTGTTTCTTGTTATATTCTTGCTGTCTGGAGAAACTGCCGGAATTCCTGAATCCACGCGGGCAGCTTGTTCCCCTTTACGATCAGTTCCCCGTTGACATACTCGGCGACCTCGACAAAGCCGTTATAGTTATCGAAGAAGTGTGCCTCGTCACAATAGGGCAGAACCTTCGTCACAGCCTCCCAGCGGCCAGCAAAGCGCCGCAACACGTCTTCCTCGCGTATATCGTGCCCACCGTGCGCGACACGGTTTTCAATGCGCAGCAAGCACTCCTCGGCGCTGTCAAGGCCCACATAGAAGAGACGGACGGAATACCCCCGCTCTCGTGCTTCCTGTGCTGTCAGTTCCGTTTTGCGGCCTGAGAGCGTCGTCTCCTGCGTAAAGCTGATTCCCTTGTCCAGACATGCCCGAATACGCTCCAATGCAATCTTGCCGCCCTGAATGGCGCTGCCGCCGTTCTCAGCGGTAATTTTATCAACATCGATAATCTGGCCCAGATCCGTCGTCTGCGTCTTCAGGACGCCGGTAAGGCTGCTCTTGCCGGTGCCGTTCACGCCGCCGATGATGGTATAGGTTTTCATTTCACAGCCCCTTTCGGCTCCAATTCGCTGACCTTTTCCTGATACAGTCTCATAAGCCATGCCACGCAGGCGGCCTCGTCGGTCTCCTTAATCGGCATCCCGTACGCCTGCATCACCGCGCGATCATTGGCCTGATGAGCTTTGCGGAGTTCTGGAGGCATAAGTGCTTCATCATATAAATCAGCTAATGAGGCATTGGGGAATAACGCACGAGCATCAAGAATACCCTGCGCGGTTTTTTCAATTTGCGCTTTCTGAGTATCTGTTGGAGAAGGCCACGGATAATTATTATATACAACAGTTGTCGAATAGCGGTAGTCGCTTTTTAATCTCCCTGCAACCGTTCTCATCCACGAGTTGTGAACGTTAGAAGCTAAGACTCCAAACATGTAAATTGTTGCTCCGGGTATGGTAAACAGCATCTCTCCGGGAATTACAGCATCCGTTAAAAATCCCATAGGAACATACCTGCGCCGTTCAGATGAAACTTTAGCTAAGGCAATATATTGCTTAGCAGGAGGCCTGAATTGCCCGAAAAGCAATGGAGTCTCAGCGGCTTTTTTTGTTTGCTCATTCTTGCTCGCAGCGCGAAGCTTCTGCACTTTTCGTACTCTTTCCATCACAAGAGGACACTGTTTCAGTTCAGAAACGTCTGCATCAGGAAGCCATAAGCACCAACGTTCTATATTGTTTATGAATTCCTTCCCCATCATGAAGCGCTTGAAATACTTCTCTGCCTGAGGTTCTTTCGCAAGAAATTGCGCTCTTTCTTCTCCGGTAAAGAGATATAGACCATCATCAGTTGCTTGGCTACCTCTTACGATGGCCGGAACTTCCCATAGTGGCTTAGAGTGCTCCTCAATTACAACCGTCGGGCCACTGACAAGATACCCGTTAATATTGTCTACGATTTCTCTATTATCATCATTAAAGAGATACTTTTCTTTTGTTTCTGCCCGTGAAAATGAAACTATGACAACGTGAACGCTTGCTTTCCCAAGTGATTCACTGTTCCATACAAAAGTCCTGTATGCAAAGATGATATGCATCTGGTCCTCGATTAGGACCTTATTCCATAGAGAAACAGCCTGTTCGCCTTGACATATGGAATTAGTAGAAACAAAAGCACACTGTATTCTTTCATTCTGCTTCATATATTCAGAAGCTTTGACATACCAACATGTCACATAATCGAGCTTGCCTCGCTTTACACCCGCCCAAACGTAATCCATGTCAGCTCTCTGTTCATCTGACATGTAATTTACCCCCACAAACGGGGGATTGCCCATGATATAGTTCAGCTTTTCCTTCGGAACAACATCATTCCAGTCCATACGGAGAGCGTTTCCCTCAACGATATGGGCGTTTGTCTTTAGCGGCAGGAAATCCAGCGACATGTGAACAATATCCTCTGTCGCCTTCATCATCTGGTTTTCTGCAATCCACAGCGCCGTCCGCGCAACGGTCACGGCAAAATCATTGATTTCAATGCCGTAAAACTGGCTGATGCTGACTTTGATCGGGTTTAGCGCCTCGCCCATCGTGATTTGCCCGTGATGCAGGAGGTAGATAATTTCATTCTCCAACTTGCGCACGCTTAAATAGCTCTCGGTCAAAAAATTCCCGCTCCCGGCGGCAGGATCAAGCCACGACAGAGACGCCAGCTTGTCCTGAAGCTCTTGCAGGCGCTTATCCCTTGTCTTGGTTACGGCAATGGCCTTGATTTCCTCCAGCTCGGCTTTCAGGTCGTTCAGAAACAGAGGATCAATGACTTTATGGATGTTTTCGATACTGGTGTAGTGCATACCGCCACTGCGCCGGGTTTCTGGGTTTAATGTGCTCTCGAAGACAGCTCCAAAGATCGTGGGGCTGATTTCAGACCAGTCAAAATTATCGGAGGCGTTGCGGAGGATCAGATTCATTATCTCATCCGTAAACGGCGGAATCTCAATATCCTCGTCGGAGAACAGTCCGCCATTAACATAGGGGAAGGCAGCGAGCAGGGGATCGTCGTCAGCAAGATAGGGATCGCGCTCTTCCGGCTTCTGGTCAAGTACGCGGAACAGATCCCGCAGGCCCTTCCGTGCATGAGCGGCATCGAACTGAGCCATGTAATTGTGAAACATGCTCTTCTTTCCGAAGATAAGCGCGTCTTCCCCGTAAAGGCAGAATACAATGCGGACGCACAGCTTATTCAGGCTCTTCAGCGTCTCCGGGGCTTTGGGGTTCTTATACTGCTTCAGGAGGGCGTCGTAAATCTGGCCGACGAGTCGTCCCGCATCCAACGAGAGCTTCATCTCGTCGGTAATCTTCTTTGTCGCCTTGTTTGTCAGGAAGTCCAGCATGTGGAATTTGGACTGCAAATCCGCCAGAGCCAGCTTCACCGGCTCCGGCTTGCGCTCCTCCATATCATAAATCCAGATTTCCGCAAAATTGGACGTGACGATCCAGCGGGCCTTTTCGCTGCGCACAAGCCCGTTGTCATACATTTTTGCCTGTTCATAGGGCGTCATGCCGCCGTGCCCTGCCTGCGGCTTGTCAAGGGCAATTCCGAGGGATTTCTGCTCAATCAGTACATGCGTCTCCGGGATATATACGTCAATGCGCTTTGTATTCCCGTCGGGCCCGATGACCTTCTTCTCAAAATCCACACGTTCCGTGACGCGCTCAACGCCGAGAATGTTCGTCAGAATTTCGATCCAGTAGGAGCGGGCGTCCTCGTCCTCGCGACCTTTGCCGTTCCATCTATAAAAAAACTGCCGTGCGCCCTCGCGCTGCTGTGCCTCTGTCATACTTTCTACCCCTTTCGGGATTTTTATCTTGATTATCAAGAATTATAGCACACTCAGGGAACGGGCTCAACCGAAAATCAGAAGAATCGTCACATTTTGGGCATGACAAACGGCGGAGCCACTGTTTTGTGTCCCCGCCGCGTCTTTGTTTTCAGGTGTTGGTATTATGCTTTTTCTGATAGAGCTGCATGAAGTCGTCCAAGCGAAGCGTCACAAACCACGGCTGCCGGTTCCGACGATGGAAGAGAGCGGGCATTCCGTCCTCAAATCTCTCTGCGTCCTCTGTGGCCTGCTTCATGGCAGCAGGCACGTTGAGGCGCTCCACACGCTTACATTCGATATGTACACCGGGGAGCCCTGACAAATCCGGCACGGTTCCGAAGGAGAGCGAGCCCCCGCGCTCTATGTCATATCCGTACTCTCGCAGCTTCTCGGCAAGCTCCCGCTCCCCGTCAGCGCCTTTTCGTTGAGAAGACTTTCCCATATTACAGTCCTCTGTCCAAGCTGTGTTTCACCTCGAAAAGCAGCATTGTTCCCTCGCGGATCACACGCAGGTTTTCCCGACGCTGCCGTTCGTTTTCTGCGTGCATCTCCCGCAGGGCAATATTCTCGACCTTCTCCCGCTCCACGGCGACGCGCTTTGCACGCCGGGCATTACCGGAGGCAACGCCGCCTTTCCGGCTGATCGTTTGCAGCTCGGAAGTGGAGTATTCATCAAATCGCATATCGGTCTCCTTCACTGTAGTTGGAACCGATGCCGCACCGTGGTTCCGATACGGCACCGATTGGTTCCATGTTTCCCGCTTCAACCCGGTTCGTTTTTCGTATACCGGCATTCCTGCACTGGTTCGCAAATGAGTAATACTGCCGCCTCAAAGAGCTCCGCTTTTCTGAAATAGTCGGCGCGAATAGGTTCCTCTGTAGCAATAGACGCAAGGGCTCGATTGCGTTTAATTTCTTCTTCGAGTGTTAAGAGTATCTCAGCTCTCATAATGCCGAGCCTCCTCGATGATTCTGGATGTCATTCCGTAAAAGGAAAGCGGTACACGTCCTGTCATACCATGTCGATTTTTGTCGATGATGAAGTCAATGCTTTGCACGCTCCAGCTGTTCGGCCTGCGGTTTTCCGGCAAATACTGGGCTTCCCGAAACAAAAGGCAAACTACATCGGAGTCTTCCTCAATAGCGCCGCTGTCCCGCAAATCAGCCATAGTCGGTCTCTTGGACTCGCGCTGTTCAGAGGCACGATTGAGTTGACAAAGTGCGAGGATAGGTATCCGCATGCTAAGAGCGAGCTGTTTCAAACGATGTGCCGTGTCAGTCATAAACTCATATCTGCTGCTTTTACGACCATCTGACGGTTTTATTAGGCCCATATGGTCTATCACGAGGAGTGCGAGATCATCAATGCACCGAGCCTCTCTTTCAATGTCTTCAAGACTTGACGGGGAATCCCGGATATAGAACGGACGGGAATAGAGTGTATTAAATGCGTCTGCAAGCCGTCGCCAGCTCTGTTCATCATCTTCTCTGATTTTCCCGGCGTATATAGCGCTACGACTAAGGCCAGAAAGACAAGCTGCACGGCATGACCATAACTGTTGTTCCGTCATTTCAAGTGAGATATACAGCACCTTATGCCCCGAAGCAGCTATGTTTTCGGCAATATTTAGCGCAGCTGTGGTTTTACCTGTCCCCGGACGTGCCGCCAATGTAATGAGTCCGCCTGCGACAAGGCCTCCGGAAAGTTGCGTATCAAGGGTATGGAAGCCTGTGCGCAAAAAAGGCTTACTTTTCCCTTCTGCCACATTGTTTATGTAGTCCATTACAAGCATCGCTGCTTCACTCGGAGTGTGGATTTTGCTGCTCTGACATGTCAAGAGTTCCTGAAGACGCGCCAGAGATTCTACCGGGCTGATTTCATCTTGCGCAAGCGAGAGGCCGATCTCCCGCGCACGCCGCATTATTGCGGCTTCATGGACAACCCGCGCCGTCTCTGCCACATTCGCGGTAGTGACATACATGCGCATTGCCTCGGCACAATATTCATTATCGACAGGAATTCCCATTTTGATAGCCTCTGACTGAATCAGAACAGCATCACACGCCTTGTGCCCATTTACAAGTCCGAGGGCAGCAGAAAAGACTGCCCTCGCCGCGTCGCTCTGGAAATCTCCGGCGGTTACAATCCCTTGAATTGCGTGGACTGTTTGCTCTGGATCAACAAGGAGGCAGCCAGCCAGAGAATTCTCTGCCTGAGCTATATACTTCCAAGATTCGCACATAAAGTTTAATTCATTCAATTTCACTCACCTCGCTTCTTGGTCTGTAAAACCCTGTTCCCGGAGGATATTCTTCCATATCCTCCGGCGAATATGATCTTACAGAATCTTCTCTTCTCTCTTTTATTTCTTCTGTACTCTGTATTCTGCTTTTTTGGGTTTCCGAAAAACCAACTGGGTTTTTTCGGTTTACTTCGGTTTTTGGCGGACGTCCACCTTTTTTTCCGTTTTCGCTATTCTTTGCCTTCTTCACTTCGTATTCGGTATAAGAATCGTCGATGCTAATTCTTATGACATTGAAGGCCATCGTCTCAAGTGCGCTCATGGGGAGCAAGTCGTCTGTTCCGTCGAAATATCGCATGACATTTGTAAGTACGATGCCGCGACTTTCCATACCGAGTTCTTCTATATCGAGTTCTCGCCGATTCCGACGCCAGAACTTAAACCATTCAGGCCTGCCTTCTTTGTTTCTCGCCATCTCTGTACCCCCATGCGAATTTACATCGGATAGCCCTGTCGACAAAAAACAACGCTTTCCTTTTAATTGGAAGCAAAGAACTAATTTCTTGCCCCCGTGCATCATCTGTGATAGAATCTGTAATGGACAGGCTCTCGAAACCGTCCATGCACATTTGCCTTTCTCCCTCGGTGTTGGTAGCGCCGGGGGAGAATCCTTTTTTCGACCTCATAGCTGCACCGCCCGTATTTTCGGAGGCTCTGCCACAGTCTCCGTACTGATTGCCTCTCCACTCAGGTAGCGGATCAGGGCGTCTACATTGATAAGGTATTTCTTTCCGACACGGGTATAGGGAATCTGGTTCGTCAACACCATGCGCCGGAGTGCGGTCTCCGTCAAGCAGGTTTCGGGATCGTATTCCCGGAGCATCTTGATCGTCTCAGGAATCGTCCGCATTCTCGGCAGCACGTCGGGCCTCCTGTTCTTTGCGCTCCCGCGCTTTTCGTTCCCAATACTTACGGTTGCTTGCTTTCACCTTTTCGGGATTCTTCGCACGCCATCGCCTATAGTACTCATTTTTTGCCTCGCGTGCCTGCTTGTTCATTTCATCCATTGGGGAACCTCCTCTCCGTTCTGGCACTACATTTACATCTTGACATTTGTACCAACATATATTATTATATTGGTACACGATGTAAGTGTAGCAAAAGATGTGATTTGTGTCAACGAAATTAGTACCTGTTATCTACAAAATCTGGTACAAAAAAGGAGGCTGTGGCTTTGGAACATATTGGTACACGATTAAAAAAACTGCGTGAGGATAAGAATCTGTCCCCTGAGGCTCTCAGATTGTCACTTGCGTCTCGAAAAGAGCTGAACCTTGCGGTGTCGAGAGAAACAATAGATAAATGGGAACGAGGTACACGAACGCCAAACGCAGAAGCAGTAGTTGCATTGGCTCTGTATTACGGAGTCACCGCCGACTACATCCTTGGGCTTGAAGAGTATTGGGCTACTCATGATGCTTTACAAATTACCGCTGTTACACTTGGGTTATCTGATAGAGCCACTGAAAACTTGATTTCTCTGCGATCTCTTGAAGGCGGTTTGCTGGCCGATGTCCTCACCGATATTTTAGAATCATCCAAATTGGAGGAGACGCTTAGAATCTTAAAGAAGGCAAAAGCGGATATTTCACGGCAAATTCACTATTGTGAAGACTACAAAGAAAAATATGGGCAGGAAGTCCCGGAAAAATTTTTAGAAGAAGCTATCGATCTGTCTGACACATATGTGATAAAAGCCATTCGTGGAGTTGATACTTTGCTCCGTGATGCGCTTGGGTTTGATGAAGTCCGTGCATTTCAGGAGGAGGCGCAACATGGCGAACATAAAGAAAGTTGAAGGGAAGAATGGCACTTCTTATCAGATAACCGTCACGACCGGCAGAGACAGCTCCGGAAAGCAGAAACGGCACTGGAAGACTTGGAGGCCGCCTGAGAAAATGACGGAGCGGCAGATCGAAAAAGCTGTACAGAAGGTGGCCTTTGAGTTTGAGCAGGAAATCACACAGGGCTTTATTGCTGATAACCGCCAGCGCTTCACAGACTATGCCAATTACGTCATTGACCTGAAGGAGCGTAATGGAGCCAAGCGCCGGACTATCGAGCGGTACCGTGAACTGATGGTCAGGATTGACAAGGCAATCGGTCACTTGAAAGTAACGGACATTCGCCCGCAGCATTTGAATCAGTTCTATGAGAACCTTGCGGAAGAGGGTATCCGGGATAGCGTAGTGAAAGCAACGCCGAAAAAGGATATTCAGAAGCTCATGAAGGAAAAGAAGCTCTCCGCTGCAGCATTACAGCGGGCTACCGGTACAGCGGCATCTACGTTCGCCCCGGCAATCCACGGGCAGACAGTCTCTCAAAAGACGGCAGATATCCTTGCTGAAGCTCTTGGGTATAGGACGGAATCGCTTTTTACATTGGAGAAGGATATGCGTCCGCTCTCTCCGAAGACGATTACGGAGTATCACAGGCTGATTTCTACAGTCATGACACAGGCAGAGAAGGAAATGCTGATTATGTATAACCCAGCACACAAGGCCTCGCCGCCGAAGCTGGAGAAGAAGGAAGTTGAGACCTTCCAACCCGAAGAGATGGAGAGGATTCTTGACGAGCTTGAGCGGGTCCCGGTCAAATGGCAGACTATTGCCATGCTGCTGATTTTCACTGGATGCAGGCGCGGCGAAATTGCCGGTCTGAAATGGGAGTGCATCGATTGGGATAATAATCAGCTGTATATCTGCCGGGAGCTGAATTATACCGCAAAGAGTGGAATCTTTGAGGACACGCCGAAGACGCACGATACCCGGTATGTGAAAATCGACCAAGAGCTGATTGATCAGTTGAGAACCTATCGCGCTTGGCATGATGGTCTTCGCCTGAAAAACGGCGACAGATGGGTTGAGACCGGATATGTGTTCACCCGTGACAATGGCGATGTGATGAACCCTGATAACATCACGCAGTGGATCGGTGATTTCTCAAAGAAGGTTGGCCTGCATGTTTACCCGCACAAGTTCCGGCATTCTATGGCATCTCTGATGATTGCCAATCATGTAAACATCGTGACGGTCTCAAAGCGTCTCGGACACGCAAAGGTTTCTACGACCTCGGACATTTACAGCCACGCAATCAAGGAAGCAGACGCAAGAGCGGCAGAAAGCTATGCCGACATGATCCGCCGCAGGGCATAAAAAAAGACGGTTCCAGCTCCAAAACAAGGAGTTGAAACCGTCAATTTTTTCGTGTTGTGCGGTAAATGTGCGGTAAGACAAGAAAAAGAGGAAATGAAATTAGTCAAAAAGTTAAGAAAACAGCCGGTTTCTTTTGAAAACCGGCTGTTTTAGTGGTTGCGGGGGAAGGATTTGAACCAACGACCTCCGGGTTATGAGC
>CAZMXF010000046.1:0-13117 GCA_964570015.1 uncultured Oscillospiraceae bacterium
GCTGAAGAATGAATTCACGTTCAATCTGTGCCATATAGCTTAACAGTTGGAGCACGATATCCGCGATCAGCGTCCCTGTTAAATCTTTTCCCTGCCGGGTATCCAGCAAGGGGATATCCAGAACCACGATCCCGACTTGCCGCTCCTTTGAGATCATTCGCCATTGCTCCAGGATTTCATCGTAATTGCGTCCAAGCCGGTCGATGCTCTTGACAATCAGAGTGTCCCCCGGCTTCAGCTTTTTCAGGAGTCGGTGATAGCCCTCACGATCGAAGTTCTTTCCGGACTGTTTATCCGAAAAGATCGCGTTTTGGGGTACCCCGGCCTCCTGCATGGCCATGCGCTGCCGATCTTCGTTTTGATCTTTGGTAGATACTCGGATATAGCCATAGATGTTGTTGCTCATATGATCCCTCCAATTCATTTGGAACTATTATGCTCCCAATCAGAGGAAACCTTGATGACGATATTCAGTTTTTTATGAAAACTCAGTTCTCAGAGTAATACTTTCTATACTCTCGTTTTCTCCGGATGTTACATTTCTTCTGTAATTACCCCTGCAGTAGAGTATAGCAAAGTTTTCAAATATACGCAAGTGCGTATACGCACAAGCGTCACAGAACCTACAATCTTAACGAGGTGGGTTCTATGACAGTAAAAGATGCGGTTGTTTTTCGTTTTCAGCAGATCTGCAGCCAACGTGGAATTAAGACAAATGAGCTTGCAAATCTTTCCGGTGTTACCCCATCAACTGTTTACAGTATGATGGATGCTACCCGGCGGGATCTATCCATTATTACGATTAAAAAACTTTGTGACGGCTTGGACATCACGTTGGGTGAATTCTTCTCCACCCCTGAGTTTGATGCTCTGGAGCAGGAGATCAGATAGCCTTTTTCTGTTGTATCGTCGTCCGTATTGACGATCTGCTTTTTCCCATCCGATACACCGGTGAAGAGAATCGCCCCTTCCGGACTTGTCCTTGAGCAGGAAGTATGATATGCTGAACACAGTTACTACTATCCTCCGAGAAAAGGATCTGCCGGTATGAACCGAACCACAGAAGACTCCCTTTATAATCGACGGATGCTCCGGGACTTTCTCCGGGGCAGTCGTCTTTTCTTTCTTTTGAGCATGCTGGCCTCGGCGCTGAGCGCCCTGGCCGATCTTGTCGCGCCGCAGATCATCCGGATTGCGGTGGACCATGTGATTGGCGGCGCACCTGCCGACCGGCTCCCCGCCTGGGCGGCAGGCCTTCTGACGGCGGCAGAGAAACAGGGAACGCTGCAGCGCCAGATCGCCTTTCTGACGGCGGCGCTCCTCCTCGTGGCACTGGGAAAGGTCCTGTCGCAGTTCGGCTACGAGGTCAGCAAGACCGTCGCCGCCGAAACGCTTGTGAAGACCATGCGCGACCGGCTCTTTTCCCATCTGGAGCGGCTTCCCTATGCCTGGCACATGCACAACAGCACCGGGGACATCATCCAGCGCTGTACCTCGGACATCGAGACGCTGAAGAACTTTCTGGCCGAACAGATGACGAATCTGATCCGGATCGTGATTCTGCTGCTGCTTTCCCTGAGCTTCATGCTGGGGATGAACCTGCACCTGACACTGATCGCCATGCTGCCGGTTCCGGTGATCATTCTCTATTCCTTCCACTTTCATCGCCGGATCGGGGAGGCCTTTCTGGACTGTGACGAAAATGAAGGGCTTCTCTCCGCCATCGCGCAGGAGAACCTCACCGGCGTGCGCATCGTCCGGGCCTTCGGTCGCGAACGCTATGAACAGGATCGCTTCGAAGCCCAGAACAGCCTCTACACGGCGATGTGGATGAAGCTGGCCAAGCCCCTCGCCGCTTTCTGGAGCATCGGGGACATTCTCTCCGGGCTTCAGATCCTGCTCACCGTGGTTTTCGGCGCTCTGTTCTGTCTTCGGGGATGGATGCGCCCCGGTACCTATCTCGCGTTTCTCTCCTACTGTGCCATGATGACCTGGCCGGTGCGTATGCTTGGCCGCATGATCGCCGACATGAGCAAGGCCGGCATCTCCCTCGACCGCATCCGCGCCATCATGCAGTCCCCGGAGGAAGAGGACCCCGGCCGCCGCCTGACGCCGGAGATTCGGGGAGAGATCGTATTTGACCACGTCTCCTTTGCCTATGAGGAGAACGCCGAGGTGCTGCACGATGTGAGCTTCCGCATCCCCGCAGGGACTACGCTTGGCATTCTGGGCGGCACCGGCAGCGGCAAAAGCACCCTGGTGATGCTTCTGGACAAGCTTTATGAGCTCTCCGAGGGGCAGGGGCAGATCCGGGTCGACGGGGTGGATATCCGCGATATCCGCACCGATCACCTGCGGCAGAGCATCGGGATGGTGCTTCAGGAGCCGTTTCTCTTCTCCCGCACCCTTTCGGAGAACATTGCCATTCATGACGGAGAGGCCTCCCATGACCAGATCCGGCAGGCGGCCAAAGCGGCCTGTCTGGACGACACGGTCATGGGCTTTGCCAAGGGTTATGACACGCTGGTGGGAGAGCGCGGCCTGACCCTCTCCGGCGGCCAGAAGCAGCGCACCGCCATTGCCCGCACCCTGACCCGGCAGACCCCGATTCTTATTTTTGATGACTCGCTCTCCGCCGTGGACACCGAGACTGACGCAAAAATCCGCAGCTCTCTCGAAGCCCGTTTCGGCAGTGCCACCGTCATCCTCATCTCCCACCGCATCACGACCCTCTCCAAAGCAGACCGGATCCTGGTACTGGACCACGGCAGGATTTCTGAGCAGGGAAGTCATGACGAACTGAAAAATGCCGGCGGACTGTACCAGCGGATCTGTGCCATACAGTCGGGCAGCGGGGAGGCGGCAGGATGAAAAAGAATCCTTACGGGCTCTTCGGCCTTCGCCGTCTGCTTCCGCAGCTCAGGAGCTATCGCACTCCCCTGGTGCTGATGCTGCTCACCAGCGCCTTCGGCAGCATTGTGGACATCGGCGTTCCGCTCTTTCAGCGCTATGCGCTGAACCATTTTGTCGCCCTTGGCACCCTGGAGGGCTTTCCGCTCTATCTGTTTCTCTACCTGGCCGTGATTCTGGTCAGCGCTTTGCTCAACTACATCAGCTGCATCTATGGCATGAAGATCGAAGTCGGCGTGGACATGGACCTGCGCAATGCCGCCTTCTCCCATCTGCAGACGCTGTCCTTCTCCTACTACAACCAGAACAGCGTCGGTTACATCCATGCCCGGGTCATGAGCGATACCTCGCGCATCGGAGAACTCTGTTCCTGGACGCTTCTGAACGCGGTCTGGCAGGGCTGCTATCTTATCGGTGCGATCCTCGTGATGCTGATCACCAATACTCGCCTAGCGCTTCCGGTGATTGCGATTCTCCCGGTCACCGTGCTGCTTTTCAGTCTCTTTCAGCGCAGGCTCACGCTCGTGAACCGAGAGATCCGCGAGGTCAACTCCCGCATCACCGGCAACTTCAACGAAGGGATCACCGGTGCCCGCACCATCAAAAGCCTCGTGATTGAAGAGCGCATGGAAAAAGACTTTGTGGCAGACACCGAGGACATGCGCCGGAAGAGCGTCCGGGCTGCCAGACTGCGTGGCCTCTTCAGCAGCACCATGCATTTTGCCTCCTCCATGGCCCTCGCGCTGGTGCTGTGGAAGGGCGGCTACATCGCCGCAACCCAGATCGGCACCTTTTCGATGTTCATGTCCTATGCACAGGGGATGATGGAGCCGGTGCGCTGGATTGTTGACGCCGTTGGAGGGCTCATCACCACCCAGGTCAACATCGAGCGTCTGTGCACGCTCTTGGACACAAAGCCGGAGGTTCTGGACCGTCCGGAGGTTCTCGAGCGATACGGAGATTCCTTCCGGCCGAAGCGTGAAAACTGGGAAACGCTCGTCGGGGATATAGAATTTGAGGACGTGACCTTCCGCTATCCGGACGGCGAGGAGACGGTTCTGGAGCATTTCAGCCTGAAGATCCCCTTTGGGACCTGTCTCGCCATCGTGGGGGAGACCGGAGCGGGGAAATCCACCCTTGCCAATCTGATCTGCCGCTTCTATGAACCCACGGCCGGCCGGGTTCTGATCGACGGGCGGGATGCCCGCGATCGCTCCCAGCTCTGGCTGCACTCTTCCATCGGCTACGTTCTCCAGACGCCTCAGCTCTTTTCCGGGACCATCCGCGACAATCTGCTGTACGGAAATCCCGCGGCCACCCCGGAGCAGATTGACCGGGCGCTGGACCTGGTTTCGGCCAAAGACTTTGTGGAGCGGCTGGAGCAGGGGCTGGATACCGACGTGGGGGAGGGAGGAGATCTTCTCTCCACGGGAGAAAAACAGCTTCTGTGCTTTGCCCGCGCCATTCTCTGCGATCCCCGTATTCTGATCCTGGACGAGGCCACGGCTTCGGTCGACACCATCACCGAGCAGAAGATTCAGGATGCCATCGACACTGTCATCCGCGGCCGGACCTCGGTGGTGATTGCCCACCGGCTCTCCACGGTCCGGAACGCCGACTGGATTCTGCACATGGAGGACGGGCGCATCGTCGAGCAGGGCACCCATGAGCAGCTGATGGCGGCGCGCGGAGGGTACTGGCGGCTCTACACCCGTCAGTATGAGGACGAGATCACGCTGGATACCCTCGGATAGGGTAAACGAAAGAAAAACAGCGGGAACCCGGAGAAGAAAGGTTCTTCGGGTTCCCGCTGTCTGTATTCTTCTGTTCTGCGAAGCGCTTCCGGCTTTCCGTCAGAGCGCTTGCTTCGTTCTGTCCCGTTATGCCTTCTTCGGGATCACGGCATGGACCTTGGCGTCGCAGTTCTTGCATTTTGCATACATCAGCCCTGTCTCTTCTGTGGTAGCTTCCTTCTCAACCACCCAGTCACCCCACACATGGTCCAGCAGGGGGAGCTCAATCACCGTTTTTGCGCCGCAGACCGTGCAGTGATAGATGACGCCGCCATGCGCGGCACAAGTGGACTTCCACGCGCCGTCCTGATGCGCATAGTCATAGACATGATACCGCGGGGAGGCAAGAACCGGCTCGGTCTTCTCGTCTCCGCAGCGAGTGCAGACATACAGCGCCAGGCCATCATCCTGGCAGGTCGGCCGCTCGGCATAGTCTCTGAAGGCATAGTTATGGCCGAGGGGCTTTCCGACAGCGGGCGCGCTCAGGTTCCAGGTGGCGGCGGCATTGCCGAAGAGTCTGCCGCAGAGGTCGCACTCCCAGTACTCCTGCACCGCGCCGTTTTCACAGCCGGCGGAGGCCGCGGCATGATGGGTCAGTCTATGGCTCGCGGGCAGGGTCACCTCCTGGGTCCGGATGCCAAAGCCGGGATTCACAAACACGGCGGTTGCCTCCGCGCTTCCCTTCTCCTCACAGACCGGTTCTTTTAAGATCAAGCGTTCTGTCCTGACCGTCTCATTGATCGGGCCATGATTGTGGTGGACGCAGGGCGCCGAGGCGGCGCAGAATGTCCCGTCCGCACCCCAGGCGTAACTGGCATAGACCAGATTCGGACGGTGCATCACCTTCAGATTCAGCCCTTCCGGTACCATGGATGCTTTGAGGCCGGAATCGCACCAGCGGTACAGCGCTTTCAGCGCGCCGCAGCCTTCAAATGCATCCGCTTCCAGGTCCTTCAGAACGGTCGGAAGGGTCAGGCTGCTCAGGCTTTCGCAGTTATGAAAGGCCTTCGACCCGATGCGCTCGACGCTGTCGGGCAGAACGATTCCCCGCAGATTCCGAAAGTCCGCGAAGGCTTCGTCTCCGATCTCCGTCACGCCTTCCGGAACATCGACCGCCAGCACTGACAGCCGGTCCTCCTCACTCAGGTCGGTAAAGGTCCCGGACTCCAGCGGCCCGATTCCTTCCATGGTCATGATTCCATGGTCATCGATCTGAAATGTAAATGTTGCGCTTTCGCTGTTCCCCTCTGCAAAGGCAAGGCTCGCCGGCAGCAGAAAAAGCAGCAGGACACAGAATGTGATGCTCAGCAGGCTGCGAAAAGATACGCTTTTCATCATGGGTTATCCTCCTATCTGATTTCCCGTCAAATGTATTTTCTATCCGAATCCGGAACAACCGGAATCATTTTATTCCTTTTTTTCCAATTCTTCGATGATGACGACATCGGCGTGATACTCATCCTCTCCGGTCGATCCTTCCGCTTTGTTGATCTCGAGATAAATCATCCGGACCGACGTGCCGAAATAGGATCGGACCGTGGCCACGTCCTTCGGACGGATCTCTCCCACACAGCCCTGCTCGGTCATGACACGGATGTTCAGCTTTCCGCCGAAGAGATAATCGTCAAACCAGACCTCCACCACCATGAGGTCTTCTCCCTCGCACAGCGTGCGGAGGGCAGCCTGCCGGGAAGTTCCGTCGTCGTTGTTTTTCAACACGCCGTCCACCGGAAAGGCAAGCCGGCGGTGTTCGCTGTTTGTGCTGCGCACCTTCTTCAACTGTGCATCCACACGGACCAGTTCGCTGTCCGGCTCTTCGATCGGTTCCCTGTCCTGTTCCACGCGCTTCGGCGCCCGCGGTTTTCCCATGAAGATCGCGCCGATGACAATGCAGATCAGAGCAGGCAGGTATTGAAACTGTGCAAAGAGAAGCAGACCGGCCGCAATGATCACTGCGCCGAGAATTCTCATTTCATCACCGCTTTCCGTGTTTCTTGCCCCTCTGTCAGTTTACAGGAGCGGCACAAAAATTACAAGACATTTTCTTGATCCACGCAGATTTCTTTCTGCCGTTTTCTGTGTTTTAACTGTTTTTATTCTGAAACCGCGCTGAACTTGTCGGTTTCTGCCCGGTTTTCTTACGAAATCGTTTCTGCTTTTTTATTGACAATGTTATTTACCTGTGTTATATTAGCCAAAACCTGAAGGATATTTTATTCCCGGAGGAGTTCATTTTCGCATGACTGCTGCAGTTCTCAGCCTGAATCTGTTGCTTAGCGCTACCCTCGCCCTGCTTCTTGCGGACAGAGGTAGTGTGAAAAGTCATGCGCTGAGGCTGCAGATTGCCGGAGCATAGTCAGATCTGCAGAACGAAACGGTATATTACCGCACAGTATGACTTTTCATGCTGTGCGGTTTTTTTTTACCCGAAAGGAAGACAAACACCATGGACAACCGAATCCGCATCTTTGACACTACTCTGCGCGACGGGGAGCAGTCTCCGGGCTGCTCAATGAACCTGAAGGAAAAGATTCAGGTCGCCAAATGCCTCGAGAGTCTGAAGGTTGACATCATCGAAGCCGGTTTTGCCATCTCTTCTCCCGGTGATTTTGAGAGCGTGCAGACCATCGCAGCCGCTGTGAAGGAATGCTCTGTCGCATCTCTCGCTAGGGCTTCCGTCAAAGACATCGACACGGCCTGGGAGGCCGTAAAGCACGCTGCCGATCCCCGGATCCATCTGTTTCTGGCAACCAGCCCGCTGCATATGCAGTACAAGCTGAAGAAAACACCGGAAGAGATTCTGGAGATGACCGCCGCCATGACCGCCCATGCTGCAAAATACACCTCCAACGTAGAATTCTCTGCAGAGGATGCCACCCGCAGCGACTGGGATTTTCTGGTACGAATTGTTGATGCCGCCATTCGTGCGGGTGCCACAACCGTGAACATTCCGGACACGGTTGGCTATACCACCCCCTCCGAGATGCAGGCATTGATCGAATACCTCCGGAAACAGGTTCCGGACAGTGACAAAGCGGTCTTTTCCGTCCATTGCCACAATGACCTTGGCCTGGCCACCGCCAATTCTCTGGCCGGCGTGGCGGGCGGCGCACGCCAGATCGAATGCACCATTAACGGCCTCGGCGAACGCAGCGGTAATTCCGCTCTCGAAGAAGTCATTATGGCGATTAAGACCCGTCCGGGAATCTGGCCTTATGAGACTCGGATTGACACGACGCAGATCGCCCGCGCCAGTCGTACCGTTTATACCATCATCGGCCAGGCCGCTCCGCTCAACAAGCCCATCGTCGGGCGCAATGCCTTTGCTCACGAAAGCGGCATCCACCAGCACGGGGTTCTCGCCAACAAGCAGACCTATGAGATCCTCACACCGGAGTCTGTCGGTATCCACACCAACAATCTGGTTCTGGGCAAGCACTCCGGCAAGCACGCCGTCACCGACCGGCTGGAGACCCTCGGTTACCGCCTGACCCAGGAAGAAGTGCAGAGCATCTTCGATGAATTCAAGGCACTCTGCGACAAAAAGAAAGACGTGACCGATGCGGATCTGGAAGCGCTGGTAGAGCACCGCAGCATCAAGCCGGTCTTCTCGTCCTCTGAAGGCTATGAACTGGACTGGTTCAGCGTGCATACCAGCAACTTTACCACGGCCACCTGCACCATTAGCCTGAAAAAGGACGGAGAAAAATTCATGGACGTCTGCCTCGGCGACGGCCCCATTGACGCCGCATACGGCGCCATCGACAAGATCGTACAGCCTCCTGAGCATACCTTCGGCATCTGGAATATTCATTCGATCTCTGAGGGCAAGGACACGCTGGGCGACGTCACGGTCCGTCTGTATGCCGGAGGAAGGACTTATACGGGTAAAGGCCTGTCCACGGACGTTATTGAGGCAAGCATCAACGCCTACATCGATGCGATCAACAATTTCTGCGCCGCGGTGCGCATTCCGGAGGAGGCGAGCGCATGAGCATGACCATGACCCAGAAGATTCTCGCAGCCCACGCCGGGCTTCAGGAAGTCAAAGCCGGAGACCTGATCGAAGCAAAACTCGACCTGGTCCTTGGGAATGACATCACGGCACCGGTCGCTATCCGCGTGTTTGAGCAGACCGGATTCAAAACCGTTTTCGATCCGGAGCGGATTGCCATCGTTCTGGACCACTACACGCCCTGTAAGGACATCAAATCCGCCGAGCTCTGCCAGATTTCGCGAAACTTTGCCCGTAAACATGGGATTCTGCATTTCTATGACGTGGGACAGGCCGGCATCGAGCACGCGCTTCTGCCGGAAAAGGGCCTGGTCGCACCCGGTGAGTGTGTCATCGGTGCGGACAGCCATACCTGCACCTACGGTGCGCTGGGCGCGTTTTCCACCGGGGTCGGCTCCACGGACATGGCGGCGGGCATTGCCGCCGGTGAAAACTGGTTCAAAGTTCCTGCCGCGATCAAAGTGACGTTGGAAGGCTCGCTTCCGAAGCATGTCAGCGGCAAGGACGTGATCCTGCATCTGATCGGGAAGATCGGCGTGGACGGAGCGCTCTACCGCTCCTTGGAGTTTACAGGGGATGGGGTCTCCTCTCTCTCCATGGACGACCGCTTCACCATCTCCAACATGGCGATCGAAGCCGGAGCCAAAAACGGCATCTTCCCGGTGGATGAAAAGACGCTTGCCTATGTGTCCGGCAGGGTTTCCCGGCCGTATACGGTCTATGAAGCAGATCCGGACGCAGTCTATGAGAGGGAAGTGGTCATCGACCTGTCCGCTCTCCGGCCGACCGTTTCCATGCCGCATCTGCCCAGCAACACCAAAACCATTGATCAGGTCAAAGGCCTCCCCATCGATCAGGTCGTGATCGGCTCCTGCACCAACGGGCGCATCTCCGATCTGCGCGCTGCCGCGGCTGTTCTCAAAGGCCGCGTCGTCGCTCCCGGTGTCCGCTGCATTGTCATTCCCGCCACCCAGGCCATCAGTTTGCAATGCCTCCGGGAGGGTCTCACCGAAATCTTTCTGGAAGCCGGCTGCGCCTTCTCCACGCCGACCTGCGGTCCCTGCCTGGGCGGACATATGGGCTGCATGGCTGCGGGAGAACGCGCCGTCTCCACCACCAACCGCAACTTCGTCGGCCGGATGGGCCACACCGGGAGCGAAGTGATTCTCGCGTCTCCCGAAGTTGCCGCAGCCAGCGCCGTTGCCGGCTGCCTCGCCGACCCGGCAGATTATGACAGAGGAGGAGAAGAAGCATGATCACCGGAACCGTTCATCGCTACGGCGATAACATCGACACGGATGTCATCATTCCCGCACGCTATCTGAATGCACCCTCTCCGGAGGAACTGGCAAAACACTGCATGGAAGACATCGACCCTTCATTTGTCTCCACGGTACGGCCGGGAGATATCATGGTGGGCGGATGGAACTTCGGCTGCGGCTCTTCCCGGGAGCACGCACCCATTGCGATCGAAGCCAGCGGCATCTCCTGCGTGATTGCCGCGAGCTTTGCGAGAATCTTCTATCGCAATTCCATCAACATCGGCTTTCCGATTCTGGAGTGCCCGGAAGCTGCTGCTTCGATCCGGGGAGGGGATACCGTAAGCGTGGACTTCTCTACCGGTATCATCAGTGACATCACTACCGGCCGGGAGTTTCAGGCTGCTGCCTTTCCGCCGTTTATCGGCGGGATCATCGAGTACGGCGGTCTGCTTCCCTACCTCAAGGCAAAAAAGGAGGCGCAGCCATGAAATGCTATGACATCGCCTGCATGCCGGGAGACGGCATCGGGCCTGAAATTGTCCGGGAAGGTGTCAAGGTCCTGAACGCTGTTGCAGAGGTTGAAGGTTTCTCCCTGCGCTATACCGATTATCCCTATGGCGGGGCCCACTATCTGGAGACCGGCATCGTCATTCCGCAGGACGGTTTTCAGCAGCTGCGGCAGCATGATGCGATTTTCTTCGGTGCGGTCGGAGACCCGAGGGTCAAGCCCGGCATCATCGAGCAGGAACTTTTGCTTGCCATGCGGACGGAGCTGGATCAGTATATCAATCTCCGTCCGGCCCGGCTCTGGCCCGGTGTGGAATCCCCGGTCAAGGGCGCGGAACACTTTGATGTTCAGATCGTACGGGAAAACACCGAGGGCTTTTATATCCGTACCGGTGCTGCCTTCCCGCCCGAAGCCGGAGACCGGCAGCTGAAGGCCACGATTTCCCGCGGTCTCTATGACTGTAACTTTGATATTCGTTCTTCCGTTTCTTCGGGCGATGCCTACGGCTATAACCTCGGTCTGATCACGCACTGCGGGTCTTCGCGTATTGCACGCTATGCCTTCGATCTGGCACAGCGGAAAGGGATTGCGAAAGTCTCTTGCGTCACCAAGCGCAACGCCGTGCCGCAGATGTATTCCGTCTGGGAGGATGCCTTTGACTTTGTTGCGGCGGATTATCCCGAAATTGCTACCGAAAAGATCAACGTCGATGCCGCTGCCATGTGGCTGATCAAAAAGCCTGCAGATTTCGGGGTGATGCTTGCTCCCAATCTCTTCGGAGACATTCTCTCCGATCTCGCAGCCGGGATCTGCGGCAGTCTCGGCTTCGGCGCCGGCGGCAACATCAATCCCAACGGCGTTTCCATGTTTGAACCGATCCACGGTTCCGCCCCAAAGTATGCGGGAAAAAACATTGCCAATCCTGTCGCTACCATTCTCGCCGGCGCGCTGATGCTGGATGAGCTGGGAGAGCACCATGCTGCGCAGCGGATTGAGGCAACCGTCGAATCGGCCATGCGCGAAGGCGCTTTCCGCACCCATGATATCGGCGGCACAGACGGCACGGACAAAGTCGGTTCCATCATCCGTGACCGCATCCTGCAGGAGACCTGATCTCGAGTAAAACCAGACCGCAGAGGCTTCGTCCTCTGAGAGGCAGCCTCTGCGATCTGGTTTTTCCGTATGCTGTTTTGTTCTCAGCTCCGCGGGAGTTCTTTTTTCTCCCCGCCGTGGGCGGACGCAAAGTAGATAATATCGCTGATTTCCTTTTCCTGACCGAACTGGACCGGATTGATAAGCTGTCCGCCGAAGACAGTGGTGGCGGTCTGTCCGCCGTCCAGTGCGTAGGCTTTTTGGCAGCCGCGCTTCAGCATGGCATCCGCCTCCTGGCGCAGCGTCGCGAGGTTGTAGTATTCCGTCCCCGGCTGGGCACAGTTGATGTTCATGGTGAGATAGTGGTGCCGGTCCAGCAGGCCCAGCGCCGCCCGGGCATAGGTGTCGGTGACCTCGCCCCAAGGGTCGAGCTCCGGTGTGACATCCTGTCCGTTGTCGATGAGCACCGGTCCGAAGACCAGGGAAAACAGCACGTCGTTCTCTGCCGCAAACTGTTCCGCCTGGGCCTGCTCGGTGAACTGGTTCCGGTAGGAGAAGAGCATGTCTCCGTCGGAGGTAATGTAGCAGGTGTCGCAGGTTTTCGGGTCAAAGCGGTAGAACTCGCGCTGGTAGATTCCGATCCCGCAGGCGCGGCCGTGATAATAGAAGTCTCCGCCGAAGGCCAGCACCGCATTGGCTTCTGAGGCAAACTGGGTGGTGGTTTTGAAAGCAAAGCTCCAGAGCTCATCCGCGGAAATTTTCCGGCGGAGCTGGGAACCGTCGGCGATAATGACCTCGGAAAAGGTCCCGACCGCCTGTGCTTCCACTTCCTGCCAGACGATACAGAGGATGGTCTCGTCAAAATACCAGCGAACCGGTGTACCGGGATAGCGGACGATTTCCGGGTTCCAGAGCAGGGTTTTGTCTCCGATCAGTTCCTGCACCTCTTCCATCCGCAGAAAGCTGCTCAGATCGGATGCGTCCATGCTCTCGTGATACCCTTCCGGATCCGGGATCATCCCCCAGAGCGCGTTTTCCGGAATGGTCTGAACATAGACCGGCTCCGGCGTGGGTGTCGGGGTCGGCGTCGGCGTCGGGGTGGGAGTCGGCGTGGCTTCCGGTGTGGCCGATGCTTCCGGTACCGGCACAGCGCCCGCATCGCTCTTCATCACCCGGTTCAGCCGCAGATTCTGACTCACCACAAAGGCCAGAAACAGAATCAGAACAATCAGGATCGGAAGTAATATCAGGTTGGTTCTTTTTCTCATGCGCGTTTCCTGTCTCGGAAAAGAGGCTGTCTCACTCGGAGGCAGCCTCTTTTTTGTAATTGTTTCACGTGAAACATTTTTCTGTTCTTCAGAAGAACAGAATCAGAAGTCCGCGTTGCCGGTGGTACGCGGATGAAGCTCCACGTCGCGGATGTTGCTGACGCCGGTGAGGTACATCACCAGACGCTCAAAGCCCAGTCCGTATCCTGCGTGACGGCAGCTGCCGTAGCGGCGCAGGTCGAGGTACCACCAGTAGTCCTCTTTGTTCA
>CAZMXF010000047.1:0-12498 GCA_964570015.1 uncultured Oscillospiraceae bacterium
CGAAGCATTTTATCTACAAGCTGCGTGATAAGCTGAAATCAGGCGAGATAACCGGCCCTGAGCTGCTGCTCGTCGGCCCGAACTTTACAGCTCCCGGCGGCCATCCCGCCAGCACCCTTGGCTCAAACAGCCCTTGGGCAAAAGCGGAGATGGCCCTTGAAGTCTCCACCCCCGAGCAGGTAAGCGCAGGGATCCGGGAACTAAAGCAGGCGGGCGTTAACTTTTTGAAATTCACGTATCAGGGCGGAGACTACTGGTATTTTGGTGAGAAACAGACGATCCGGAAAATCGATAAGGCGCTGATGCAGCAGATCATCCGCGAGGGCAGGGAAAACGGGCTTTCCGCAACGGCCCATGTTTTCTACTATGACGATGTGAAGGAACTGCTTGAGGCCGGGATCTATGGCATCGAACACGGAATCCTTGACAGAGATCTGGATCCGGACGATCCGATCATTGCCCTGTGGAAACAGTCGGGCGCCTGGCTCGTTCCAACCGTCAATGCCATGACCTATGAAAAGGATCCCTCCCGAATAGCCCACAGCATGCACAATCTCAAAGTGCTGTACGACGCAGGCATCCCGATCGCCATGGGCACTGACAATATGCTGGAGTCCATGACCGGAGCGATAGAGCACAGGGAACTGGCTTACTATGTGGAAGCCGGGCTGACCCCCATGCAGGCCATCGTCCTCGCGACTAAAAACAGCGCCGAGCATCTTGGGGTTGCGGATCGCAAGGGTCTGGTGAGGGAAGGCATGGATGCCGATCTGATTCTTCTGGAGAAGGATCCGGGAGAGAATATCTCCAACATCCAGTTCATCGATAAGGTGTTCCTAAAGGGCAGGATCGTCTTCTCGCAAAAGGCAATCTCCTCGTATGCCATACCGGAGTATTCTTACCCAAATGATGTGTCGTGGATGCGGTATCGGAGATCTGACAGTACGGAGATCCGCTGTGTTGATGTTTCCGGTTATGCGGACAGGGCGGAGATCACACAAACCCTGTTGAGAGATGACGCCCCATGGTCAGAAGAGACCTTTCATGTTGCCGGTAACCTTTCCTGCACTGACTGGCATTACAGCAGACCCTCCGACCAGACCGAACTCCTGGCGCGAAAAGACGGTGACTATATCAAGCTCTCCGGAACCTTCAAAGGAAAAGTGCAGGATAAGACGTTTAAAATCGGGGACGGCCTGTGGTACCAGATGATGGAAATGGCGATGCCTGCGTTCATCGCCTCGGAAGAAAAGCAGATCGTGTTCTATTCGATCGGCACCGGCAACAATCGCGGCGCCATGGGGCTCGGTGAGTTTGCTGCCGAAAAAGCCGGAGAGGAAACCATAACGGTGGATGGACGCTCCTACGATTGCGTGAAGATCACCCTTGTCCTCACCGCTTTTTCCTGGGCCTGGACGGGCTTTTACTGGTATGACAAGAAGAGCGGTCAGCTTGTACAGTCAGGCGAAAAAGGAAAGAACGCCGACAAAAACGGATATAAGCTGAGCGAGATTCATTGAATCCTCGCAATTCTATCTGTCCACGGATCAGGATTCCAATGCTTGCGAGGATTTCTTTCCGTGGCGTGCCCGAATAAACGATAATCCAACGAACCTAGCTATATTCCAACGAATTGCCCTAAAAACCAACGAACCCGAGAAAAAATCCAACGAACCCGAGTTTCGCCTGGATCGGCTGAAAACCCCATAAACGCAAAAATGGCCGGTCCCGGGAACATCCGAGATCGGCCTTGAAACGCTGAAAAGCCAGAAATACTGGGGTTTCTGATAAAAATAACAGTACCCTGTTTCTGTCAAAATCAGGGTATTGTTATGGGATATAACGCTAATTTTGATACGGATGCACCCCGGAGACAAGGCGGGGTGCATTTTTACACCCGGGGTGCATTGCTGTTAAGCTCAGTCCTTTTGAAGTACATATAGGAGCTGTTGGATCAGCCCAATACTGCTACTCCTGACCAGTTCAAGATTATTCAGGACTATCCGCTTGTCATCAGAGCATTGGCTTAAACTAATAAATGATCCACCATGTGAAGCATTGTTTCGATTGTCGGCAGTCTGTATAATGTCGGAGGTGAAATCCTTGCACTTTTGCATGAAGGCCTGATCCTGGAACATGTCCGCTCTGCTGGCGAAGCCTACCCGTTTTGCAAAGTATTCACAGAATCCAACGAGTTTACTCGGATTATCGATGCTTTCCATTATTATACCAAAACTCTTGTACATACACCGATGGTCAACATACGTTTGCGGATTATTTCTCCCGCGGTATTTGATGTAGAAACCACGCTGATATGAATTCTGGTCATCAAGGTAGCCCCAAGCTGCGCGATTTGCAATCCCGGTGCCTTTGTAGGTGTCAAGGATGTCTGTATACTTTATTCCCTGGATAACCAGATTGTTAAGAAAAGCGGAGTATCCGTGCCATATCAGGTCGTTATATGCCTCTTCAAAAGCCTGGTAGTACAACGCTGAAATACAGCTAAAGTCAAAGCCTTCATTTGCGTATTCGTCAGATGCATATCTCGCATAAAGCATTTCGGCTGTCGTGAGCGAATCGATGGTTGATTGCGGCAAAATGCCGCTCTTGGGTCCAAGCGAAGAAAGGATAGTCTGTTTGATCGACTGATAATCATCTTTCTGCTTTTTGCAGTTTTCAATTAGTGCTGCGCATATCCTACCACAGATAGAATCCAGCCACGTAGCATAGTAGTCCTTTTCGTCACAGTCTGGGTATCGCATAATCTCTGATCTGATCTGACTGTTTGTGCTCATAATCTGATCAGCGTTTTGATTCTCAATACCTTCAACCAACCTTTCAATTGAACCCTTGAGGATGTCAGAGAATGTCATGTTCCTAAAGGTTTCTTCTTGGGCTTCTTGTTCAGAGAGTGTGAATGAAAATACCCCACTCTTTTCCCTGTATTCAAGCATACCAATTTCTTGGTCACCAAGATGTGCATACACAGTGTGAACTAATTCGTCGTCAAGCGAAAGTAACTCTCTCCTGATTATTTCAACCGTATTGCGATTCTTTATCTTGATATTGCCGTGTTTATTGGAGAGCATAATTCTCAACGCATCACAGAACATGTAGATGATGTTCAGAGAAATGATTATCCGTTTTGCAGTTGCTTCGTTCTCAATTTCAGACATTTCGGATTCAACATCACCTACTTGTGCCATAAGGGCTTCTAGCCCAAGGGGTTTTGTTTTGCCCTGAACAAGACTGATTATATCCTTATCGTAAGCGCCGCTGGAAATATACTCTTTTATCTTTCCGGCCATGGATTCTCTATGCAATTCGGTTGTTTCTACAGCGTCAAATGACATGCCTTCAACTGCGACGGAATTGGTAAGTAGCTTGTCAAAAGATAGACGGTCAATAATATGTCTGTTTTCTTTCATGAACTCAGAGACAGTGGAATAAAAATCTTCTATCATCTCACTGAGCGAAAACCATTCTTGCTTTTCTCCACCAAGATTCCGCTTGAGACACGATAATGCTAAAGACAAAAATCTTTTGGCTGTTTCTTTGCTCGGAGCTAATCTAAAGTGCTGAAATGTAATGAAACAATAGTTATATGTCTTAGGATCCATTGCCAAGGCAAACAGTGCTGGAGTTACTCTAAATGCACGCCCATCACCTATATGAGCACAGGCAAAAGTCGATGCTCTCTGAATCCGTTCATTTACCCCTTCGAAAATGGGAATGAGGCGTATTTCTTCTCCGTTAAGAGTATAGCGGCCCTTTTCAATTCCATCGACTGTGTAGTTATAATCTTGAATTACCCGGATTTTGTCCTTTGCAGAACCAGAGCCAATTATTGTTTCAACAACATGAGATTCTTTTTCCGACAAGTCATTGATAATTTGAAGAAATACTTCCCAGTTTGTTTCGGTTTCCGCGGCAATTGTTCGGCCTGCATTCTGTTCTTCACGGATTTTTGAAAGCAACTCTTCTCTCTGATCAAACAGGTCTCCCAGGTCATTTGCTTCCTTGCTTGTAACTTTCCTGATGCAGGAACGCAAACCTCTTTCCTCATATATTCCAGAGAGAATATCAAAAAGACGTGTAGTCGGTTTAACTGCTTCAGTTCTGATGGTACGTCCAGTCTTGAACTCCATGCTTTGAGCGAGGCTCAACAAATGAATCCAAGCAAACATCATGGACTTGGCCTCGCTTATCGATGCTTCAGGGTTAAGTGCAATCTCCATTGAGTATGCATAAGCCCCAAACCACAATACTTTATCCAATGGAGTAACGACCGGACAAAGGTTATAGGCGTCCTGGAGAGAACCATTGACCAGCAAGAAATCATCGCTGCATCGTGCATTTATAAGGTAATTAATTTCCTGCTGGTAGCCTTCCGGGCGATTTATGGAGTCAAGTTCACGAGCTTTGTTTCTGAAAAAGCAAAAGAGCACATAGAAGAAATCTGGGTTTTGACTAAGTACAGCAAGGCCCTCTTTTGCCTGCCCGGTAAAGTCAATTTCACGGTCTGATTCAATAGATGCGGAATACAATTTATCTGTAGGGAAACTACCGCCCATTATTCTTTTATTAATTGCATTATCAAAAATATCCATAACCGAGTCTCCCTTCTGCATTTGATTAAAAAACTGGCACATAACCCGAAGATTACGTGCCCTTCACATCTGGGAGTCATTGGCTGCTTACTCAGCAGCCGCAAACTCCGCACAAGCATCGATCGCATGGACCGACACGCGCTCAGCTGCGTCGGGGTCCATCTTCGCACAGAGGATGATCCCGCAAACAGCCCCGCCAAGGGCAGCGACGAACCGCCAATCGACGGTAAGCACAAAGCTCATAGTACCGACCTCCCTTCAGCGGCAATGCTCATCGCACTGCCCTTAGAATAAATATCTGGTGGACTATGATGCTGCCCTCGTCCGAATTAAATCGGAATGTCAAATAATATCACAAATCGTCTGTTTGTCAACAGTTTTTTGCGGTTTTCAAAAAAATTCTTCAAAAAAGACGAAGGCATGCTCCGACGTCTCCGTTCCAATCTATCATCCTTATTCTGATATCTGTGTACCATCAACAAAGTGAAAGGTTAAAGCACCGCTCCTGTGTACTTCCGCATAGTCCACTAGGGCCAGCCACAGTCGGTTATCAAACTCTGTGAGCAGTTCTTCCCGCTCGCGAAGAGTGGCAAGAAATCTGTCAATGGCGCTGGCTTTGGCTTGCTTTTCTTTCCGAAGAGAAGTGAGTTCATTATATCGGGTCTTGGCGGTTTCGTATCTGTCAACATACCCGTTGTACCGAGCAGTATACTCGTCCTGATCCTGGGCGGTAGTGGAATTCTCGTCAATACACTTTTTCGTCAGGCCAGAAACGACTTCCATCTCCCGGAGCAGTTCCTGCATTTCCTTATCAATTGCCGTCGTATCCGTGAACACAATTCTTGCTGCTTCACAGGCTGTAATGTACGGTTCCTTATTCGCGATCATGCTGTTGATCGCGGTAAGAAATCTGGTTTTTATGTCCTCTTCCCGCAAAGCCGGAGTCGCACAGCACGGGCTGTCTTTGCTGTATTTTCCATTGCATTGCCAGACATTGTGTTTATAAGATTCTGTCGAGTGCCAGACTTTCTCTCCATACCAGCGCCCACAGTCCCCGCATTTGATTTTGGTTGCGAGAACGCTTTTACCGCTGTAGGAGCGTCCTATTGCTTTCCGTCGTGCCAGTTCTTCCTGCACAGCATCCCATTCAGCAGGATCGATGATCGGCTCGTGGCTTTTTTCCACATAGTAACTTGGCACTTCCCCCTCATTGATTTTCTGGCTCTTTGTCAGAAAATCTGTGGTGAAGCGCTTTTGGTGCTCCAGCGGGGACTCGAACCCCGAAAATTGAACGCAAAACATCAGTAAATATTGATACTTTTAAATCCCGTTAGTAATTTCTTAGTAATCAATAGCCGGGGGCTTCGGCGGACCATAGATGAAGAGGCCGCGGAAATAGTCATCGACCATCTGAGCGGCGTCCCGGTCGCCCTCCGGGATTGCATCCGTGTATGTCTTTGTCCGGATGTGATCAGAGGCCCAGCCGCCGCGCTTGTTTGCATAGACAGAAGGCACACCGACAAGCTCCATGATCGAGGCATTCGTGTGCCGCAGGCCGTGCAGGTACCCGTGTTCGATCCCGGCCCGGCTGCACGCCTGCGTGATACCCTTCCAGATCCCGGAGGTTGACATCCGGAAAACGCGCTCTCCTTCATGGGGGGAGCGCATTTATTTTATCCAGGATATACCGGTCGCATGGGATCAGGCGCTCACTCGTTTCATTTTTGGTCTCCTTCTCGACGAGCTTGTGCTGCTTGTCGTAGACGCGGGCCTTCTCTACCCGGACGGCGCCGTCGCGGATGTCAATCCAGCGCAGACCGAAGATCTCGGAGCGGCGCAGCGACAGCCACGCAGCCAGCAGGCCGGCACACTCTACCTCTCCGCCGATCTCGGCGAGGGCAAGGATCAGGCGCCGGAGATCTGCCGAGCTGTACATGGGAGGCTTCTTCTGCGGCTTCTTCGACGGGAACACGAGACCATCGATCTCGACGCCGGTCGCAGACTGGATCAGGCTCCAGGCGGCCCAGATCGTTTTTCCGGCGTAGTGATCCTTCTCGGCATCGATCGCTGCCTGAACCCGGGAGCGGGTCAGGTCCTTGACTCGCAGCGCCATGAGCTCCTGCAGGTTGTTCCTGGCCTTCCGTTCGTATCCGTCGATTGTAGAGGCGGAGGCGACGCCCTCCCGGGCCTTGATATACTCTGCGACGAGATCCTTCACAAGGCGGTTGTCCGGCTTCTTTGCTTCCAACAGGCCGGTCTTTGCCGCCCTGGCTTTCGCATAATAATCCGCCTCGGTCTTTCCGGAGATCGGGACGCGCTGGCCCTTGACCATAAGCTGAGCGAACCAGGCGCCGGACTTCAGACGGCGGGGTGTCGGGACGCTGATCTCTGTCTTGTCCTTCAGCTGCTTCTTGCCGCACCAGTTGCAGAAGACGGAGTTGTCAGGGATGTCTCGTCGGCAGTATTTACATTTCATGAGATCACCCCCAGGAAAGGGAAATATTTTACAAAAAAAGGGAAAAAAGTATTGACAACTTATGATATACTATCTCTAAGCGTGCACTGGCGGGAGTACTGTATGGATAATGCATTTCGTACAATTGCATACCATAAGAATGATGCAGGTACTGCTCAAAAGAATGTAATGCTGCAGACTTTTTATATCAGCCACGACAAGCCAGATAAAGAGATGTGGCTTGGGACAGGAATCTATTTCTGGGAGAAACAAAGAGATGCAGAATGGTGGCAGGGAGGATATCAGAATGAAACTATTCTTGAAGCCGAACTGTCATGTGCATATGACCAATACGTAAATCTGGATCAGGAAAACGAAAAAAAAGAATTTCAGGAATTTTGCAGACAAATCAAAGAACAGATGGGATCACTGGAAGGATACAGATTCGATTTTACACGAGGCAAATTTCAGGTAAACTCATTTTTCTTCAATGTCTTCAAGGAAACGTATGATATCTTACTACTGAAGTATTCTTTCCCAAAGATTAACAATCGGCCGCAGTATTGTGCTACGGACAACAGGTGCATCTCTAACATAAAGATTGCAGCCAGGCTTATTGCAAGTGAATGGAATTGGTGCTGACAATGAGAGATATGAAATTTGATATTAATATTATCCTGCGCAACTGCGAACGTTTCGGGGTTAAAGTCGAAAAGGGAGATAACCTTCACGGCGTTACAATGAATGGAAACCCATTTAATGTTACGGATGAGATGGATAAAGCATTCGATGAATTAAGTAATATGCATATTACGAATTCAGTAACGAGCGCAAATGTGGAGACTGTAATCGTTCCTAAAAATGACGGATTCGAAAAAGCGAGGGTCTCTGTTGGAGAGGCGGGAATCGTCTTGAAAGAACGAAGCAGCTTTTCCAATTTAAAAGCGGCGCTATATGCTGCGTGATGTGAGGTGACAGCTGTGCCTAATGAACAGATGCAATCGGTGTTAAACCTGGAAAGAATATCATTCGAGAAAATTGAATACAGCCGCAATGTAAATGCGGGAAGTATCCCAAAAGAATTTGAGATGAACTTCACGCGGCAGGTCTTGACAAGTGCAGATGGACAACATTTCCGTGTCTCTTTGACAGCAAACGTATGGTCAAAGGATGAGGACGGCTTCAAGCTGGAAATCACACTTGTGGGATTCTTTTCCTGTGACTGCGAAGATGAGAACCTGAAAAGAGAGCTGGTCAACAAGAATTCGATTGCAATTCTTTTCCCATATCTTCGTAGTCAGATCAGCTTAGTTACAACACAACCGGATATGCTTCCCATTACCCTGCAGCCGATGAATATCGCGGCCATGTTTGAGGAAGCGGAGAACCAAAACGAATAAAGAATACGAATCATCCAGCGCCCCGGGGGAACCCGGGGCTTTTTCATTTGCCGGTAACTTGCCTATAACTTGCCGGTAACTTGCAGGGAAGGTGCCATGGACAGCGACGGATCACCGATGGATGGTGATCCGGTTTTCTTTCATGCACCGGACAAAGCGACAGAGATCAAAGCGGCGCTTGCGGCAATCTTCGCGTTTTTAACGGCCCTCTGGGGCTGGCTTGGCTGGGTGGTCCTGATCTGGATTGCCGCGATCCTCCTGGACTACATCTCGGGATCGATGGCAGCCAGGAGAGAGAAAAACTGGTCCAGCGCTATTGCCCGTGATGGGCTGTGGCACAAGGCCGGGGAGATTTTCGCAGTCCTGGCCGCGGCATTATGTGATATCGCGCTCAAAGTAATTATGGACAGCAGCGGGATTGTACTTCCATTTGACTTTACTGCGTGCATAACTCCTATTGTTCTCTTATGGTACATCCTCACTGAAATCGGCTCAATTATTGAAAATTGCGGTAAGCTTGGAGCGCCGGTCCCATCATGGTTTAAGAGTAAAGTTGACGATGCCAAAGAAGCTATCGACCACGATCAGAGCGGGACAAAAGACGACGTCCCGCAGATCGAAGGCGATCCGGTCGAAGTCGGCAAGCATGAGAAAGAATATTATACAGATCCGGAGGATGACGAGCCTCCGGATGAATGAGAATAGCCCGGAGGGAGAGATTCTTCCGGGCTGATTTCATTAGTAATCCGTTAGTAATTTTGCGTGGAAAATTACTAACGAGACAGGGAAAAGAGGAACAAGAACGAGAGACCATGAACCACCAAAAGCACAGTAAAATAAGGGGAAGTCGCCGATTCGTCAAGAATCAGCGACTTCTTCAAATGGTGCTCCAGCGGGGACTCGAACCCCGGACACCCTGCTTAAAAGGCCGCTCGAACGCTCTCGCGTTCGCAGGGAACACTCAAACCACTCGAAACAGTTTGTGTTTTCAAGCATTATGGATTTACCCGCTTATAGATCAGATACCCTGTATTTCGGATGCTTTGCATTATAGCAAAAAATTGGAATAAATTCAACAAAAAAGTGCGGCTAAAATAGAGAAAAAACGCATTTAAACGAACTTTTAAAGCTACAATAACGAACTAACAAGAGAGGGGATACAGCATGCCTGTAGATCCTCTCTTTTACTGTTCCTATTTGTATCATAATACGAAATCAAGTCGACTTTACTACAAGATTGAATGACTATCAAACAAGATCATAACGACTTTTATCAACTTTCAAGCGACTCATAACAGACGCCACCAACCTGAAAAAGTAACCTTCCGCTATCAGACTCACCACATTGACAACATAGAGAATACCGTGGATAAGCGAAAAGGTTCTTTGTACAAAGTAAGTCCCTATAAACTTATCATCAATGATGGTAATTATTATCTGCTCGCTTTTGAAGATGAATCACAGGCTATGAGGACTTACAGAGTAGATAGAATGAAGGATCTACACCTTACAGGGGAGCCAAGAGATGGTGAAGAAGACTTTGCTTCTGTCGACTTGCGAAATTATACTCAGCGTGTTTTCGGTATGTTTGGTGGCAAGCGTGTCCCGCTAATTCTGTTATTTGATAACTGCCTTCTGGATACAGTTATTGACCGTTTTGGAAAAAAAGATCTTCGCTACGAAAAAGCGGATAATGAACACTTTACTGTTTCTCTTGATGTGGAATTGTCTCCACAGTTTTACGGTTGGCTCTGCGGCTTTGGGAATATGGCAAAGATCCTAAGCCCTGAAACAGCTGTTGTAGAGTTTAAAGAATACCTGGATAAAATACGAGCTGTGTATTGAAAGTGCACTTTCAATAACCCTGCGCCGATGACAAATGCCCTCAACCGCTCCTGGGATTAAAGAATCCTTTGGGAAAAGTTAAGGGCATTTCATTATGAAGTCGCTTCAAAGTTGTTAAAAGTTGTTATGAAGTCACTATCTTCTTGCTATTTTTTCTTTGGGTTTCTGCAACTGTGCCAAAGGGGAAATCCTGTCAAAGTTCTTGGAGATATCGGTATCATAGATCTGGCAGTAATGCTTTGTCATCTGCAAAGTTGTATGGCCCAAGAGCCTTTGAAGTGTAAAGGCATCACCCTGACAATCGACAAGGTATTTCCGAGCGAACGTATGCCGAAAAGAGTGAATACTGGTCTTCCGAACGCCACGGCTGCGATTGTATTTGTAGATAACTTCTCTCAAAGCCTCTTCTGTCAGCATCTCACCATATTCGCTGCAGAACAGATAATCAGCATCTTTCCCTTTTCGAACAGCCATGTAATCACGCAGGATATTAACCATGACGCTGCACAGGGGAATGATTTGCACTTTTCCTGTCTTTGTGTGTCTGAAAGATACCTGCCTTGCAGAGATATCCACATCTCTGTTCTGAATGTTGCGGATCGTAGCTGCACGACAACCGCAGTTCAGCAGAAAATTGATAATCACCCAATTGCGGTATTCTGTGAAATCACACTTTCTGTCAGGCTTGCGGAGAAGAAGCAAAAGCTCTTCGTCAGTGTATGTCTCTTTGACTGTCTCCTTGTCCTTGATCGGCGGCATAACGACCGCCGTGTAATCCTGCTCTCTGCACCATTTCAAGAAGGTCCGTAGAACACGAGTATAGCTGCTGATAGAATTGTGGGCCAGACCGCTCCGACGCATTGAGACCACAAGGTTGTTAATATCATCTTGTGTGATCTCGTCAAAAGTCTTGTTAAGGTCCAAATGCTTTCCAATACATTTCCAATGGGAATAGTACGTATTTTCTGTTTTTTCACTGACTCCTTCAGCGATCTTTGAAGCGACAAATCTTGGAAAAACATCGCTCAATGATACCGAATTTGCTGTCATTTCAATGCGGTTTTTCTTCATTTCAGACACCCTGCCTCTCTCAAAAATCACGAAATGGGCAGGGTGTCTGAAAATCTGCGACAAGACAGAGAAAACCCCCGAAAACATTACGTTTTCGAGGGTTTTGGTGCTCCAGCGGGGACTCGATGCTTCGTGGCGGTGATCGCGGTCAGCGTCGCGATCCCGAACGTCTGGTGCCACCGCCTCTGTCCGCTCGGCGGACTGCAGGAGCTCGTGATGCTCCTTGCCCGCAAGAACCGCCCAGCCTCCAATCCACGCACCCCCTCTTCCTCTCACCTCCTCCCCCGCCGCGCTCTCCTATCCTCAATTCCCGCCGCCATCGCCGGTTTTGCCGCCCAACGCGCATTCGGCCAGAACGGGCGCAAAGCCCTTCGCCCGCCAGGCGCCGACCTCGACCGCATCAACGCGCTCTGCGCACGCTGCGGCAACTGCATGCGCGCCTGCCCCTACCAGCTCATCCAGCCCGACCTCGGCGACAGCGGAATTGACGGGCTCTTCACCCCCGTCCTGTGGATGCGAAGCAGGAACCCGGAGCAAGAGCAATACTGCTTCCAGGACTGCGTGAAGTGCACGCAGGTTTGCCCTACAGGCGCGCTACGCCCAATATCCGTGGAGGAGAAGCACTCGCGCGCAATCGGCATCGCGAAGATTGACAGGAAGAAATGCCTCGCATGGGCGAACAACGAGTATTGCGCCGTGTGCGACGAGTACTGCCCCTACAAGGCCATCAAGCTCGAAAAGCGCGGCGACGTGATGTGCCCCGTCGTTGACGAGGCGAAGTGCCGCGGCTGCGGTGCGTGCGAAAGCGCCTGCCCCGCCGACCCCATCGCCATCGTCGCGATGCCTCTGCGACAGCCATAGGCTCTACAGGTTGCGCGCCTTCTTTATCTCAGCCCACGCCGCGTTGACTCGCGCCATCTGCGCGTTGGCGCGCGAAAGCAGCTCATCGGAAAGCCCCTGCGCGCGGAGAGCGTCGGGATGCAGCTGCTTTGCCTTCTCGCGGTACGCCCTGCGAACCTCGTCGTCGCTCGCGTCGCGCGGGCAGCCTATCCCCGAATATGGTCAGGAAGAAATGGTTTATCGCTCTGCCGCCCATAACGAGATACTGATTTTTTGT
>CAZMXF010000048.1:0-1220 GCA_964570015.1 uncultured Oscillospiraceae bacterium
AATGGTATAATCCTGCTGTCAACGATTTAGCTCGGTAAAGTAATAAAGCGAGAGGGCAATACAGTGAGTGCAGCAGAGAAAAACAATGTGATACGGATTCTGGAATACCGCAGTGTGGAGCAGTCCGAACTGACCAAGCCCCGCGGAAGCCATGCGGACGTATCCGCCTCCGTGAGGGAGATCCTGGAAGCGGTCCGGGTGGAGGGCGACGCGGCGCTGCTGCGGTTCACGGAGAAGTTTGACCATGTGCGCCTGACGTCTCTCCGGGTGACGGAAGAAGAATGGGACGAGGGGCTTGAGAAAGTCGATGAGGCTTTCATGGACATCCTTCGGCAGGCTGCGGAAAACATCCGCCGTTACCATGAACAGCAGCGTCGGCAGAATTATATGATCACCGGTGAAGACGGCGTGGTGATGGGAAAGATCTTCCGCTCGATCGAAAAGGTCGGCATGTATGTCCCCAACGGGACGGCGGCCTATCCGTCGACCGTTCTGATGGATCTGGTTCCGGCGCGGATCGCGGGCTGCGAGGAGATCGTGATGGTGACACCTCCCGGATCCGACGGCAGGGTGAATCCGTATATTCTTGCGGCGGCCAGAGTTGCCGGCATCACGAAGATCTTCAAGATCGGCGGGGCACAGGCCATTGCCGCGCTGGCGTACGGAACAGAATCCGTGCCGAAAGTCTATAAGATCATCGGACCGGGAAACGCCTATGTGGCGGAAGCGAAGAAGCAGGTCCACGGTCTGGTCTCGACGGATACGGTTGCGGGTCCGAGCGAGGTGCTCATCATCGCGGATGGGAACAACGATCCCCGGATCCTTGCCGCGGACATGCTGGCCCAGGCCGAACATGACCCCGACGCCTCGGCGATGCTGGTGACGGGTTCCGCGGCACTTGCCGGACAGGTGGCGGAAGAACTGGAAAAGCAGCTTGCCGTCCTGCCGCGCCGGGAGATTGCAGGAGCATCCCTGAAGAACAACGGGATGATCATCCTGACCGATGGGAGCATGGACATGGCCCTGGAGATTGCGAACCTCATTGCCCCGGAGCACCTGGAGATCTGTGTGGAGGAACCAATGCAGTATCTGGGCCGGGTACGCAACGCCGGATCCATCTTTCTCGGAAGGTACAGCCCGGAACCTCTGGGCGATTACATGGCCGGACCGAACCACACGCTGCCGACCGGCGGCTCGGCGAAGTTTTCTTCGCCGCTGTC
>CAZMXF010000048.1:1320-12494 GCA_964570015.1 uncultured Oscillospiraceae bacterium
GCGGCAGTGGAGGCGGAGGCGGGCCGGCTGCAGCTGTATTCCGATCCCGAAAGCCGCCTCGTGACCGAAGCCCTGGCAAAGCGCTACGGCGTGCACCCGAATCAGGTCCTGGTGGGCAACGGCTCGGATGAACTGCTGAACTTTGCTTTCATGGCCTGGTGCGATGAGAGCCATCCGGCATTGTTTGCGGATATCACTTATGGATTTTATCCGGTGTTTGCCGAGATCAATCGGGTCCCCTGGATCGAAGTCCCGTTGAGGGAAGACCTGAGCCTTGTTCCGGAAGACTACCGGGAACTGAACGGCACGGTCTTCATCGCCAATCCCAATGCGCCCACCGGTCTGGCTCTGCCCGTGGCGAAACTCGAAGCGATGCTGAAAGCCCGTCCGGACCGCATCCACGTGATTGACGAAGCCTATGTGGACTTCGGCGGAGAGAGTATGATCCCTCTGGTGGACCGATATGACAATCTCCTGGTAATCCAGACCTTTTCCAAATCCCGCTCTATGGCCGGCGCGAGACTGGGCTTTGCCGTCGGCAACGCAGAGCTGATTCGCGATCTGAATACGCTGAAGTATTCCACCAACCCCTATAATGTCAATCGCATGAGCAGTGCGGCCGGTATCGCGGCGCTGCAGGAAGACGACTATTATATTCAAAACGCCCGCCGTATCAAGGAGAACCGGGCCTGGACCATCGATCAGCTTCGTGCGCTCGACTTTGAGGTCACGGACTCAAAGTCCAACTTCCTCTTCGCACGCTCGGACCGGATCGATGGGGCAGAGCTCTATCTCGGACTGAAGCAGCGGGGTATTCTGGTACGCCATTTTGACAAGCCGAGGATTTCGGCTTATGTCCGTATCACGGTCGGTACGAGAGAACAGATGGAAGCGCTTCTTCGTGAGACAAAATCAATGTTGGAGGAGAGAGAAGGATGAGAACTGCAGAAACAGTGCGAAACACGGCCGAAACACAGATCAGTCTCAGACTGGATCTGGACGGCAGCGGTGAGAACAGAATCGACAGCGGCTGCGGTTTTCTCAACCACATGCTGACCCTGTTTTCCAGACACGGCGGCTTTGATCTGGAGCTTCGCTGCAACGGCGACACGGACGTGGACTACCACCACACGACCGAAGACATCGGTATCTGCCTCGGACGCGCGGTGCGCGAGGCGCTGGGTGACCTGCGGGGGATCCGGCGCTACGGCAGCATGCTGCTCCCGATGGACGAGACCCTGATCCTCTGTGCGCTGGATATCTCCGGACGGGCAGGCTTCTATCCGGAACTGAAGATCCCGACGGAGAAGGTCGGCGATTTTGACACGGAACTCTGTGAGGAGTTCTTCACGGCCTTTTCGAGAGAAGCGGGGATCACCCTGCATCTGCGTCAGCTGGCGGGAAGCAACTCGCACCACATCATCGAGGGCTGTTTCAAGGCTTTTGCCCGCGCGCTCAGCACGGCGGTGTCCATCGACGAAAAGAATGCGGATCGTGTGCCCAGCACCAAGGGAGTACTGGGATGATCGCAATCGTGGATTACGGGGTGGGAAACCTCTTCTCCCTACGCTGCTCGCTGCTGAGCCTTGGACTGGAAGCAAGCGTGACGGCCGATCCGGAGGAGATTCGCTGGGCGGACCGTGTCATTCTGCCGGGCGTCGGCGCCTTCGGGGATGCCATCGACAAGCTGCGTGCCACCGGCCTGGATCGGACGGTGCTGGCGGAAGCCGAACGCGGCAAGCCGCTTCTCGGGATCTGCCTCGGAATGCAGCTGCTCTTTGACAAGGGCTATGAATTCGGCGAACATGACGGCCTCGGCCTTCTGCGCGGCAGCGTGGTCCCGATGCAGGGTACCATTCCGCCGGAACTGAAGATCCCGCAGATGGGCTGGAACGCGCTCATTCAAAAACACAGCCATCCGCTTCTGCGTGATGTGAAGGAAGGGGACTGCGTCTACTTTGTCCACTCCTTTTATGCTGCGGACTGTGACGACAGCCTGGTGGCCACGACGGAATACGGTAAGGAACTGACCGCCGTCGCCGCAAAGGAGAACGTTATGGGCTGCCAGTTCCACCCGGAGAAGAGCGGGCGCGTGGGGCTTTCGATCCTGCGGGCCTTTGCGGAGATGGCGTGAGGCGAGAGGCGTGACATGATTCTTTATCCTGCGATTGACCTGTATGACGGCATGGCGGTCCGCCTGCGTCAGGGCCGCTACAACGACATGACGGTCTATGACCGTGACCCAAAATCCCTGGCACTCCGAATGAGGGACGCCGGCGCGACCCACCTGCACATGGTGGACCTGGAAGGTGCCCGCAGCGGCAGCACGGCGAATCTCGGCCTGATTGAACAGATCGCCGGCACCTCCGGCCTGTTTATCGAACTGGGCGGCGGCATTCGCAGCATGGACACCATCCGGCGCTATCTGGACTGCGGCATTTCCCGCGCGATCCTCGGCACAGCAGCGGTGGAGGACGAGTCCCTGCTCCGGGAAGCCCTGGAGACCTTCGACGAACTGATTGCGGTCGGTGTCGACCTGAAGGACGGCTTTGTGGCCGTGCGCGGCTGGGAAGAGAAAAGCAGCTGGACGGCGGAAACTTTTTTTGAACACCTCACGGAGCTGAACGTCCGCACGGTGATCTGCACCGACATCTCCCGGGACGGTGTCCTGGCCGGAAGCAACCACGAACTGTACGCGTCCCTGACAGACCGCTTCCCGATCGACCTGATCGCCTCGGGCGGGGTTTCGTCCCTGGAGGATATCCGGGGCCTTCGGGCGCTGGGCATGTCCGGAGCAATCCTGGGCCGGGCGTACTACAGCGGCGCGGTCTCCCTCGAGGAGGCGCTGACTGCCGCGGCCGGGGAACCGGTTGAGACCGGAGAGGGAGTGCAGTTATGATTACAAAACGTATTATCCCATGCCTCGACGTGCGCAACGGCCGCGTCGTGAAGGGCGTAAATTTTGAAGGCGTGCAGGACGTATCGGACCCTGTGGCGCTTGCGGCGCACTATTCGGACGAAGGCGCGGACGAGCTGGTCTTCTATGACATCACTGCAAGCTTTGAGGGCCGGAAGCTTTTTACGAACGTGTTGCGCTCGGTGGCGGAACAGATCTTTATCCCGCTGACGGTGGGCGGCGGCATCAATACGGTGGAGGACTTCGACCGTGTTCTGAAATGCGGCGCCGACAAGGTGAGTGTGAACTCCGGGGCCATCCGGAACCCCTCCCTGATTCCGGATGCGGCACTGAAGTACGGCAGCCAGTGCGTCGTGCTCTCCGCGGATGTAAAGCGGGTGGATGGCAGCTTCCACGTGTTTTCCCACGGCGGCCGGATCGACACCGGCATGGACGCACTGGAGTGGATCCGCCGCGGTGTGGAACTGGGCGCCGGGGAAGTGGTGCTCAACTCCATAGACACGGACGGCGTGAAACAGGGCTTCGACCTGGAGATGCTGAACGCCGTGACCGCAATCGTGGATGTCCCCGTGATTGCCTCGGGCGGCGCCGGCTGTATCCAGGACTTTGTCACGCTCTTCCGGGAAGCTCCCGGTGTGGACGCGGGCCTCGCGGCGTCGATCTTCCATTTCGGCGAGGTGGGCATCCCGGCACTGAAACAGACCCTGGCAGAAAACGGAATTAATGTGAGGAGAATCGGATGATCTCGATCGACGAACTGAAATTTGACGAAAAAGGCCTGATCCCCGCTGTGGTTCAGGACTTTGAGACGGGCCGGGTACTGACCCTGGCCTATATGAACCGCGAGAGCCTGGAAATTTCCCTGGAGAAGCGCCTGACCTGCTTCTGGAGCCGTTCCCGGCAGGAACTCTGGCTCAAGGGCGAGACCAGCGGCAATTACCAGCATATCGTGTCGGTCATGGCGGACTGCGACCGGGACGCGCTGGTGGTGAAGGTCCGGAAAGACGGACCGGCCTGCCACCTGGGTACGGAGTCCTGCTTTGAGTATCCTCTGCTGGTGGAGGAGGAAGACTTTTCCCTTGACACGCTCTATGCTCTCCTGCAGAGCCGGAAAGAAACGCTTCCCGAGGGCTCCTATACCAGCTACCTCTTCGAGAAGGGTCTGGACAAGATCCTGAAAAAGGTCGGGGAAGAGTGCACCGAGGTCATCATCGCGGCCAAGGGCGGCGAGCGCGCCGAGACGGTGTACGAAGTCGCGGACCTCTGCTACCATGTGATGGTGATGATGGTGGAACTGGGCATCCGTCCGGAGGAGATCCGTGCGGAGCTGGCTTCCCGCCATGTCATCGACCACAAGGTCAAGCAGGAGAAAATGGCATGATGTTTTCCAACTACCATACGCATACCACCTACTGCGACGGTGCGGACACCCCGGAGGAACTGGTTCTCGAGGCAATCCGCCTGGGCTGCCCGGAGATCGGTTTCTCCGGGCATTCGCATCTGACGGAGGATACCTGCAGCATGTCCGAGGAGGGAACGCTGGCCTACTGCCGGGAGATCACGCGGCTGAAGGAACAGTATGCTGGGCGCATTACGATCCGCCTCGGCATCGAACAGGATATCTTCTCTGAGATCGACCGCTCGCTCTTTGACTATGTCATCGGCGCCGTTCATTATGTGGAAAAGGACGGTGTCCTCTGCGCCGTGGATGATGGGCGGGATAACCTGATTCGGACGGTGAACAACGTTTACGGCGGCGATTTCTACGCCTGTGCCGAGGCATACTATGAGCTGGTGGGTTCGCTCTACGAGCGTACGCACTGCGACGTGATTGCCCATTTCGACCTGATCACCAAGTACAACGAAGGAAATGTCCTGTATGATCCGGAGCATCCCCGGTACCTCGCGGCGGCCGAACGGGCGCTGGACCGCCTGATCGACTGCCCGGTCCTCCTGGAGGTCAATACCGGCGCCATGGCGAGGGGCTACCGCAGCGCGCCGTATCCGGATCCGAGATTCCTGCAGCGCTGGCTGGACACCGGTAAAGAACTGATTTTTGCCTCAGACTGCCATGACCGGCGCTTCCTGCTGCACGGCTTCGAAGCGATGAAGGACATCCCTCACAGGGAGAGATTATGTTAACCAAAAATCAAAAGGCGGAAGTGCTCATCGAAAGCTGCACCCCGGAGGGTTACGGGGTCTGCCGCATGGAGGGGAGGGCGGTGTTCGTCTCCTCCGCACTCGAGGGCGAACGCTGGGAGATCCTGATCCTCAAGGTGACTGCCACGGCCGTCTGGGCGAAGGGCCTGAGGCTTCTGGAAGGCTCGAAGGAGCGCTGTGAACCCGACTGTCCGAATCTCTGCGGCGGCTGCAGCCTGCGCCATATGCGCTATGAGGAAGAACTGCGCGTGAAGCAGGCCCACGTGGACGACTGCCTGCACCGCCTGGGGAAACAGAGCACCTCCACCGCGGCAATCCATCCGAGTCCCCTGACAGAGCGGTACCGCAACAAAGCGATCTTCGCGGTGGACACCGTGGATGGGAAACCCGCTTTCGGGTTTTACCGGCCGCGCACCCATACCCTGGTCCCGATCCGGGACTGCAAGCTCCAGAGCGAACGGAGCCTGCAGGCCGCCCGGGCGGTGACGGACTTTATGGAACTGCACGGCCTGGCCGCCTATGACGAACAGAGCGGAAAGGGGACGGTGCGGCACATCTTCTGGCGGGAATCGAGAACAGGCGATGCGCTGCTCTGCATCGTAGCGGCACGGGGCTTCGGGAGCCTGACGGAAAAACTGACCGAGTGGCTCCGGGAGCAGTGCCCCTTCCTGACGGGGATCGTCCTGAACATCAATAAAACGCGGGGGAACACGGTTCTGGCCGGGGACTTCTACACCCTCTGGGGAAAGCCGGATGTAACGGAAACCCTGTGCGGGAACAGGTTTGCGGTTGCGCCGCAGGCCTTCCTGCAGATCAATCCCCCGCAGGCGGAAGCGCTGTATTTGAAGGCACTGGACTACGCGACGGAGGCACCGTCTGGAAACGCCCTGGCCCTGGACTTGTACTGCGGCGCGGGCACGGTGTCGCTCTGCCTGGCGAGCCGCTTCGAGAAGGTGATCGGGGCGGAGATCGTACCGGAAGCCATTGCGAACGCAAAAGAGAATGCAAAGCAAAACGGGATCGAAAACGTAGAGTTTGTCTGCGCCGACGCAGCGGAAATCGCGGACCGACTGCGTAGGGAAGGCCTGCGGCCGGATGCCGTGGTGGTTGATCCTCCGCGAAAAGGTCTGGCGGAGTCCGTGGTGCATGATATCGCGGCGATGCAGCCCGACCGGGTTGTATACATCAGCTGCAACCCATCTACACTGGCGAGGGATGTGGAACGCTTCACAGAAGCCGGATATCGACTGGTCACTGCGGAAGCATACGACATGTTCCCGCAAACTTCCCATATTGAGACGGTGATATTGTTGACAAGAAGAGAGGCCAAGTATGGAATCAAAAAGAATCATATACTTTGATTATCTCCGGGCCATAGCAGTTTTTTCGGTCATTGTTTTACATGTTGCAGCACAGAATTGGCACAATGCTGATACAAACACATTTGAATGGAATGTTTTTAATATTTATGATGGAGTGTCCAGATGGGCAGTCCCAATCTTCGTAATGATAAGTGGAGCACTGTTTTTAGGCCGAGATTACTCTCTCGATACTTTATATTGCAAGCATGTACTTAAGATGGTAATTGTTTTTGTGTTTTGGTCTATAGTATATTCTGTTTGGGGTTATTGGATTTCTGGATCAGTAAAAACGGGAAAAGAATTGTTAATGTCTATTTTTGTAGGATGGTATCATCTTTGGTTTATTCGTATGATAATAGGCTTGTACATGATAGTCCCCTTGCTAAACCAAATTGTAAAGGATTACAAACATGCTTTTTATTTTCTGACATTATCTTTCTTTTTTTCGTTTTTAATGCCACAAACTATTTCAATCATCGACTTCAAATACAGGACTCTTTCTCAAATACTCTCTAAAGCACTATCTGATGCGAACATCCATTTTATAATAGGTTATTCTGGCTACTATGTCCTAGGATACCTGCTACATAATATTGAATTAAAGAGAAAGCAACTAGTTATCCTTTATCTACTCGGCTTTTGTGGGCTGCTATTTACAATAGGAGCTACTGCGGCGATTTCGATATATTTAGAAAAGCCAAAGGATTATTTTTATGATTATTTTACTGTCAATATTTTAGCAGTAGCAGTAGCTGTCTTCCTTTTAGCAAAACATCACTTGAATTTCACAAATCTTTCTGTTAAGAAAGAGAGGTTACTATTTAGTTTATCTAAATACAGTTTTGGCATCTATTTGGTACATATTATTGTCCTTGAAGGGCTAAAAGAATTCCTTAATCTAACTACTTTATCGCTAAATGCAGTTTTGGCGGTACCTGTTATTTCTATGAGTGTATTTGCAATATCGTACATCATATCTGCTGTTCTCAATAGAATACCAATAGTAAAACAGTGGATTGTTTAAAGCATACGTATACGAAAGGACCAGATAGCGGTTACGCTACACAATGAACAGCACCAGCCGACTCTATACACCCTGAAGAACATCGGAAAGACAACCCTTACCAAACTATTGAATGGCTTGATTCCATATTATTATGAAGGCGAGCTTTCCGGCGAGGTTTTACTTAATGGTATAGAGATCAGCACGCTGCCCCTGTACGAAACTGTGATAAACGTTGGGAGTGTTTTTCAAAATCCACATACCCAGTTTTTAATGTGGATACTACAAGTGCGATGGCTTACGGCTGTGAGAACAGAGGCCTGCCGAGCAGAAAAACATCGCAAGAGTTCTTCAGACTGCGGAGGATATAAACGTCAAATCGCTTTTGGGAAGGAATACCTTTCAGCTTTCTGGGGGTGAAAAACAGAAGATCGCCTGTGTCTCTGTTTCTGTAGCAGGACCACAAATCATGATTCTTGATGAGCCGACCTTCAACTTGGATACTCTTGCAGCCCTTGATCTGAGAAGAATGGTCTCAACATGGAAGGCGCAGGGAAAAACCGTTGTCATCGCGGAGCACAGGCTGAATTATCTTTCCAGTCTGATCGATAGAGCCGTCCTAATGGAAGATGGGCGTATCATTGGAGATTACACTGTCTCAGAGATACATGCGCTTCATACGGAGCAGCTGGGAGAGATGGGGCTTCGGCCACTTGACATCTCTTCCTATCCGTCCTATCCGGTAAAGCCAAGAGGCCTTCCTTCTGCCGATAGTATCGAGATCAGGGATTTCTTCTTTACATACAAGAACGGGACAAATGCGTTAAACATAGATGTCCTTTTCTTACTAAAAAACAAGTGGTTGAGCTGATCGGCCACAACGGCGCAGGGAAAAGCACCCTTGCCAGAGTATTATGTGGTCTCGAGAGAAGCAGAAAAGGAACGCTTTCTATTAATGGAGCAGAGTATAATAGAAAAAAACGTCTAAAACACAGCTATTTGGTGATGCAGGACGTCAACCACCAGCTATTTACAGAAAGTGTAGAAGAAGAGATCCTTCTTGGAATACAACTACCGGACATAGCATGGTTTTGCCATAGTGGCGGATCTTAACCTTGCCGATTATTCTGATCGCCATCCCATGTCCCTTTCCAGTGGTCAGAAACAGCGTGTTGCAATTGCTGCGGAGTGTGAGATACTTGTTTTTGACGAGCCGACAAGCGGACTCGATCTTCAGCACATGGAAGAGGTAGCCTCCGTGCTCCAGAGTATGACAGAAAAAGGAAAATCGGTGATCGTAATTACTCATGATCATGAATTGGTTGTGAGCGCATGTTCTTATGTGATCCGATTGGAGAACGGTGCTGTTGTAGAGCAGTACGCCTTAGATGGCGAACGACTGAAACGATTGAAAACATTTTTGCGGGTGATGAAATGGCGGCTAATACGGTATTTTCAAATGGCAGCAGATGCGTCTGGTCTGCTAGGATCAATCATGCTCCGTCTATAAAAAGGAAAATGAGACCGGGGACAGTACAGCAACTATATTTGATGTATTCCCCGGTGTCTTTGTCATGTATAATGTTTTTCATCTGAAAAATGCCCTGCGGGGCATTTTTCAGACGAAACTCAGATGATCGCCATTCACCATTACTGGGAAGGGGCGAATTGAATGGGAGGTCGGAAACGGCAACTATCTGCACCTTTCTTCTGGGGATGTTATGGTAGACAGAGCTGCAGTCAAAGCAAATAATACAGCTTCCCGAGCTCACATTATCACGGTATCACAATTGCGGTTTCCTCCGAGCAGGTGAATGAGGATACTCTGGCAATGTTCAACGCCTTTTCTGTTGACTTTCAAACGCTCACAGATCATATGGGGCACAAAATACACCCTTTTGTCATTCACGGAAATGAGGCTTTTGACCATATCGTCTCGGAGTTGTATAAGGTGCCCGAGGAGATAAAGCTCAACTGAACGGATATATCACGGTAACCGTAATGGTTCTGTTCATTGCGTTCAGCTCTCTTCCTGCTGCGGCGATTGCCGTTGTCGGGACTGCCTTATCAACCCTGTTTCTTCATTTACTTGAAAGAAGAAGCCGGAAGAATGCGACCCTTCATCAAAAGACGCAGGACGACATGGTCGAAAGCTCCGTGGAATATCTGCGCAGCATGCCGGCAGTGAAATCCTTCAAACAGGAAGGCGCTGCGGTGGATGGCATTCGCCGGGCCTATCATGACAGCAAAGAGAACAGCTTTCAGATCGAGAAAGAGTATATGCCATATAACTGTCTGCACCTGTTTTCTTTGAAAACAGCATCAGTTGGTCTGGTTGCAGCTGCGGCATATATGACCCTGTGCGGGAATCTGGATGTGCATACGCTTCTGATGATCAGCATGTTTTCGTTCACGATCTTCAGAAGCATCGAACCGCTGAAAAACGCAGCGCACGTGCTGAAAATCATAGATACAACGCTGGATAAGCTGGAGCCTCTGGAACGGGCTGAAGTCATTGACGCAGATGGAAAAGGAATGAAACTGAGCAGCTGGGGTGTACGGTTTGATAATGTAACCTTTGCTTATGGGGATAAGCCCGTGCTAAAGAACGTCGATTTTGAGATCTCGGAAAAATCTACAACAGCTATTGTGGGATCGTCTGAAAGGGGCAAGATGACCATCTGCAATGTGACAGCGAGGTACTATAATGCCTAGGAGGGAAAAGTCTGTGTCGGCGGACATGATGTTCGGGAGCTGACCTGTGAAAGCTTGCTTAGAAATATTACAATGATATTTCAAAAGGTATATTTGTTCAATGACACCAACGAAGATATCATCCGTTTTGGAAAACCGGACGCCGGGGAAGAGAAAATCATGAAAGCGGCAAAGAAGGCCTGTTGCCATGAGTTTATCATGGCCTTACCGGATGAATATCAGACGGTGGTCGGCGAAGGCGGTTCTACTCTTTCAGGCGGTGAAATGCAGCGGATAACCATTGCACGGGCATTGTTCAAGGATGCGCCGATCATTATTCTTGACGATGCGACAACCAGTGTAGATCCAGAAAATGAGCATTTGATACAAGGCGCAATTTCGGAGCTGACGGCCGGGAAAACCGTCATTGTGTTCGTGCATAGACTGGCCACCATTGAACAAGCTGATCAGATCCTTGTTGTCAATGATGGTAGAATCGTTGAGTATGGTACTCACCATGAATTGATTGCACAGGGCAGAATCTACACCCGATTCATGAGCATAAGAGAAAAAGCGGAGAATTGGGCTGTGTGCTAAGGTGTTTATGTAAAGACAGACAGAGGCTCCCCACCTCTAAACTGCACCCCGTCAAGTAGACAGTGAAATAATTAAAAGAAACTTCACAGCGCTGCGGCGCAGTGGGAACCGCAGATTCCGGTTGGCTGCTAAGGCATCCGTGCGGAATTTGCGGTTTTTATGCTGCCGAGAACTGGTTGTGCTTTTCCATAGGTGTGAGAATGCCGAGGTTGCGTTGAACACAGCGGTTGTTGTAATAACGAATATAATTCTCAATCATTTAAACTAATTCTTTTTTAAGGGTAGTGTCAAGGATTTTTCGCACATTTGAAGAGAGACTTCAAACATGAAGATAACACAGGCTCGCTCCGTTCGCTATCCTTTTTTAACCTTACATTTGAAGACAAGCTTGCCTTGTCTTCAAATGTAAGGTCCACTGTTAAGCATCATTGTAACACATACA
>CAZMXF010000049.1:0-12488 GCA_964570015.1 uncultured Oscillospiraceae bacterium
GCCCTGCAGAATATGCTGGAAACGTTCATGAAACGCGCTAAGCCGGTGGGTGGCACCAGTATCGAACCCTGCAGCTATCTATCTGATGATCAGGTTATTGAACACGCATCGAGTTCTGCTTCTGGAGATAAGTTTAAAGCTCTGTACGAAGGACGCTGGGAGAAAGGGTATAACTCTCAGTCTGATGCAGACATGGCTTTCGTTTCTATGCTTGCTTTCTGGTGTGGAAATGTTGAGGAGCAGATCGACCGCATCTTCCGATCTTCCGGCTTGATGCGGGACAAATGGGATCGAACGACCGGAGATGCTACCTATGGGCAGATCACGATCCGCAATGCTGTTGCGAGCAATAGCTCTATTTATCTTCCAATCCACAAAATCTCGGTTGAGTCGGCAGAGGATGAATTCAATGATCTTGATGAGCAGAAACCGGACTTTCAGCCGGATCTCACCAAGATTACCCTGACTCTGGAAGAGATGAAGCCACACATAAACCCAAGATACCAGAGAGATGAAATCGGAATCGGAAACGCTTTTGCAGACTATTTTAAGCCAATTGCGAGGTTTGATTCAAAACGCGGAATCTGGTATGTCTTCGACGGAGCAGTCTGGCAGCCGGATGAGAATTCCCTTGCCGTAGCTGAATTGGCAAAAGTGCTGGCGGATAAACTTTATACCTTTGCCTTGCAAATCACAGACGAGGACACTAGAAACCGGTACATCAAGCGGGTACATAAGCTGCAACTGAGGAAAAATCGGAGGACCATGATCGAAGATGCAAAATCAGTCTATCCTGTTCCGCATTCTGTCTTTGATAGGAATACCGATTTGTTCAACTGTAAGAACGGCACGTTAAACCTAACAACCGGAGACTTTCGGCCTCACGACCCTGCAGATTTTCTGACTCTTATGTCCGGAGTCACCTATGATCCGGACGCTGCCTGCCCACGTTGGGATCAGTTCATTAAGGAAGTAATGTGTAGCGATGCCTCTCTTGCAACCTATCTCCAGAAGGCGCTTGGTTATGCTCTGACTGGGGATACGTCACTGGAATGTCTGTTCATCCTTTACGGAGCAACGAGCCGGAATGGCAAAGGTACAACTATGGAGACCTTTCTACGCATTATGGGTGATTACGGGAAAACCTCAAATCCTGAAATGCTGTCTACGAAATTCGGCACCGCAAATGCCTCAGGACCTTCAGAGGAGATAGCCCGACTTGCCGGAGTCCGCTTTGTGAATATCTCGGAGCCTGAGAAGAAGATCACCTTCAATGCAGCGCTGGTCAAGAGAATGACAGGAAATGATACTCTGAACGCCAGATTCTTGCATGAGAACAGTTTCGACTTTAAGCCGAATTTTAAGATCTTCATCAACACCAATTACAAGCCGTCAGTTTCTGATATGACTCTGTTCTATTCCAACCGTCTGAAGATGATTCCATTTAACAGACACTTTGAAGAGCATGAGCAGGATAAGAATCTCAAGGCTTTTTTTAGTGAACCCAAGAATCTCTCCGCGATCTTTAACTGGTGTTATGAGGGTTACAGGCTTTTCCAGGAAACGGGGCTACAGGATCCGGAGGCGGTGGTAGCTGCAACAAAAGAGTATGCGCAGGAATCTGACCGTATCGGGCAGTTTGTTAATGCCTGGCTGGAAGTGGGAGAAGCTTATGAGGTTCGAACATCTGCTGCCTATAAGCTCTATGGTGAATGGTGCGATAAGTATGGTTACAGGAAGGAAAACTCTACGAACTTCAATAATGCCATACAGCGGTTTTTCCCGATCCAGCGCAAGCGCCCTAACGGAGAAACGTGTGGGCCTACTACGATGCTGATTGGATGTCGTTTTCTGGATACAGAGAACGGTGAGGCAGATGCGTCAGAAGAGGTCTTTTAGGCTTTTTGGAAACAGGCGTATAAGAAAAGCACCTGCAATTCCAGCAGATGCTTTCCTATAAGCTGTTGCTCTATTTCTTATTTTTCAAGCAGGTCCTCAATGGTGCATCCCAAAACCCTGGAGATGCGGTAGAGAGTCTCGGCGCTTGCTTTGTTGATATCTTTGTTCCGCTGCTCATACATTTGAATGGAACGGAGAGATACACCAGAGCGTTTAGCGAGTTCCTTCTGCGTGCAACCGTAGACGATACGAATCCGCTTCAGATTGGTATCCTGAAAGTATTCCCGGATTCTTGTATCCACGATCCCGACAACTTTTGTTATGTCTGCTTCATGGAGTGTGTAATACATATTTTGCAGATCCTCGAAGGCGAGGACTCTGAAGATATCACGGAAGCTTCTTGAAGAGTACCACTGGTAATAGCAAATTGCCCAGCCGATCCAATACTCCCGTGATCGACTGAAGTGCTCCTCTGGAATATATTCCAGCTGCTTGCCGGTCGTTTCCAGAACGACATCAGCCGCGATCTCAATTCCGCTTTTCCCTGCAAGGAAAGCCGGTTCGCCATTCTCCATGCGCCTGCTGACAGAACTTGCCGTAAAGAGTTTTATATAGTCTTCGCCGGAAATGCCGCAGGTGTTGATTGCGTAGTCAAAAGCGTCGCCCAATGTGGCCTGCGCCTTACTCAGATATGTTTCTTGGTATGCGTGGGTCATTATTGGCAATGCCTCCTCTCAGAATGTCCTGCATATATAAGCCGTCGCTGTATTCCTCCTGTATGTTCAGATACATTTGATTGGCCTCATCGTCTCTTGCCTTACGAAGAACATAATACCGGTCTTTTTCTGCAACTTCAAAGCCCTCGTATTTGATCTTTGAAAAGGCAAACTGTGACTTGAGAACAATCTGCTCGCCAAGTTTGCCAAGCTTCATGGCGCGGGCCAACTGCTCGACGGTAATTGCGTTATTCAGGAAAGCCTCCGCGTAATCAAAGTAGGAATCGTCAGCTCTGTAACCGGTAATCAGGTCATATGCGTTCACATTGATGCCAAAGTTCTCTACGAGATACTGTTTTGCCCTTCTCGCAATTGGCGTTCTGATGCTGAAGAGGCGGTGCTCCACCAGAACGGCCATCCAGTTGAGAATTGTATAATCCGGGCTGTTCAGTTTCAAGATTCTCAGGTACTCCGTATCCAACGTGTATCGATTTGAAAAACCGTCCCGAAGGGAGGAGACAGCCCATTCCTTTGCAAGCTCGTTGCTCTCAGTGCAGTAGAAGCCCAGACCAAAGTCGTTATGCTTCCTGCCCAAGCCAAATGTAGGAGTTTCCACGATCTGTGGTGAACCATGGTAAATGGTGATCAGATTGCTCGTTTTATTATCCATCAGGGATCCCTCCGTTTCGGCTTAATAGTATCACTGTAGTGATATAAAGTCAAGAGAATAGATTGGAAAAGCAGTAGAAATATCACCTGAGCGATATTAATGCTTCTCGTTAATGAGACTCTCAGACGCTGTACTGCTCCTAAAAACTGGCTTTGTAGCAGCCTGTAGCAGGTTTTTACGGTGGTTTTAAATATTATATTTCTTTATATGTATTAATGTTTTTACCTGCTACATCCTGCTACAAAAGATAAGAATAAGAAAAGAATAAGAAGAAAAAAACTATTGCCCCAGCCAAATTTGTGACTGACACGTCAGATTGTGAGCGACAAAGGTGGCAGGGGCAAAAGCTATTATGACAGCCGGTTCTGAATTCCGGCGGAAAGGAAATAACTATGAAAATCATTACCTGTGAACAAGTAAGCAACGGTCATCCCGACAAAATCTGCGACCAGATTGCAGATGCGATTGTGACTGACGTCCTCAAGTATGATAAGAATGGACGAGTTGCAATTGAGTGCCTGATCAAGGACAACCACATCATCATTGCTGGGGAGCTGACGAGCAAGCACAAGCCGGATTATAGAAAGCTTGTGTATGAGGTGTTTGAGCGAATCGGCTTTGATCGAGTCAGCGGCATGGTCTTTGATCCTATCTATGCCGGACCGGAAATTGGGATTCTGGTAAAAGAGCAGAGCCCGGACATTGCTCTCGGTGTAGATAAAGGTGGTGCGGGAGACCAAGGGATGATGTATGGATACGCCACCAATGAAACCGCAGAGCTCCTGCCGATTCCTTTCGTGGTAGCGACTCGTTTCCTGCAGATCCTGAAGAGCCATCCGAGCCGGATGTTCCGGGCTGACGCGAAAGCCCAGGTGAGCTTTGATTATGACAGCGGGAAGATCACGACCTTCCTGTGTTCCGTTCAGCATAGCCCGGATGTGGAGCCGGCAGATTTCCGTCACATTATCGAATCCATCATGATTCTGGCTGCATGTGAGAACGGCCTGAATACAGACTTTGAAAAGCTGGTCAATCCGACAGGTCGTTTCGTGATCGGCGGCAGTTTTGCCGACTGCGGTGTGACAGGCAGGAAACTGGCGTGTGACACCTATGGAGGTGTCGGACATATCGGCGGAGGAGCCATGAGCGGAAAGGATCCATCGAAGGTTGACAGGAGCGGCGCTTACATGGCGAGGAAGATTGCAGTGGATATTGTAAGAGCCGGTTATGCAGATAAGTGCGAGGTTCAGATTGCCTATGCTATCGGCATTGCAGAGCCGGTCTCTGTGTACGTGGATACCTTTGGAACCGAGCATCAGGATAAACGGTTCATTGAGCAGTACGTCCGGGAAAACTACGATCTGACTCCAAAAGGAATTATCGACAGTCTGGATCTGCTGGATGTGGATTACAACGCGGTCAGCACATACGGACATTTCGGGAAGAAAGAGCTTCCCTGGGAGTCCTGAAAAATTTTTTCAAGAATTATTTTAGGGATACGGTCAAAATGGCCTCTCCCGTGCCTTTATATGAGGGGAGTTGTCTGATAGCCCGTGAGACGGGAAAACAACTCCCCACCCGATAGGAAAACAAATCCTCCGGCAAATTACCGGAGGATAGAGGCTATTGACGATTTCTCACAATTTCAGCCATTTCGGCGCACTGCTCAAGTGTGAGTTCAGGAGTGTCTTCATCAGGCACAACTGGCATTGCTGCTGCTTTTTCAATTTCACGTATCTTAGCATCCGTTGGCTTCTGTCCGATATGGACTACAGTACGAATAAGACTTTCATCCTCAATGGAGCAGCTATAGGAATTTTCCGTCACTGGAGTGCCTCCAACAATTGATCTAAGCATAAAAAAGTGGCGCGGGATCCCCACGCCGTCTCGGCGGACCATGGTCTTTCGACCAGCCCTAATCGGGTTCCCGATGTGACCTAACTATAAGGGATGGCAGCCGTTCTGTCAAGCAGAATGAAAACTATAAAAGCAGGAAAATTCAAACAATCTATGGATAATGAAGGAGCAAAAAATGCCCAGTAGACCCAACACACCCTGCCGACACCCAGGCTGTGCGGCCCTCATACCATACGGCCAGAAGTACTGCGAGTCGCACAAGCCCCAGCACTCTGAGGAGGTGCGCAGTGCCAGCGGCAGAGGCTATGGAAGAGCATGGCAGAAGGCAAGGCAGAGGTATCTTGAGGCTCACCCCTTGTGTGTAGAGTGCATGAAGGAAGGCAAGTATGTCAAGGCAACCGACGTTGATCACATCGTCCCGCACAGAGGAGACAAGAAGCTTTTCTGGGACGAGAGCAACTGGCAGGCACTCTGCCATCGTCATCACAGTATCAAAACCAGAAATGAAGATCAGAATCCGGAATACCGGTATTGATTTACTTTCTCGCTACTTTTATGAGCATTTGGAAGCGTGAAAGTTCGGCCCCCTGGGGGGTGGGTCACTTCTCTGTGGTGAAGTCCCACGGAGACCGCCGCCCCCTCTCGCGCTAAAATCCGCGAATTTGCAAGGGGCCTATCCCTGGCCGGGCCGCCCGCCTGTGGGCACCCAGAGCTTTTATAATTGAAAAGTGCTCGTTTTCTTAGGAAAACCGGCGCTTTTTCATTTTTTCGCCAGTCTCTATGAGCTGGCGCTTTTTCGTCACAAAACCGCTTTGAAAAACCAGCGGAATCTGTGACGAAATGGCTTGTTTCATAGTGAAAAATAGTGAAAACCGTATTTTACGCTTAGTTGCTGCCGGAGGGAGGATGTCGGTGAAACAAGAACAAGGCGAGCTGATCCGTTCCCTCCGGCTGGAGGGCTGGGGATATAAACGGATCGCAAAGGAACTGCGGCTGAATCGAAATCAGGTGCAGCTTTACTGCCAGACACACGGCCTTGGCGGTCAGGGTGAATTCGTGAAATTGAATCTGCCGATCTGGTATGAGAATAACGGCCGCTGCATCGTGTGCGGCGAGAAACTGAAAAAGAAGCGGCGAGGCCGGAAACGCAAATTCTGCTCCGGGAAATGCCGCACGAAATATTACAGGATGAAGAGACAGGAACAGGAAGAGGAGGAAGATGAGTTTTGAAAGTCATAAAGCGGGACGGCAGTGAAGTCCCTTTCGACTACAGAAAAATACAGAATGCGATCGAAGGCGCGAACAATGATGTGGGTCCTGAGGACCAGATTACGGATGAAGACATCAGCGCCGTCGTTCATAAAATCGTGCACCGCTGCGAGATGCTTGGCAGGGCTGTCGGAGTCGAAGAAATCCAGGACATGATTATAGATGCACTGGATAACGCCGAAGCTTACAGGCTTGCCCGGCACTATTCAGATTACCGGCTACGGCATGAACTGTTGCGGAAACAGAACAGTACGGACGCGAGAATCCTATCTCTGCTCCGGCACGACAATGAGATGGCAAAGCAGGAAAACGCCAACAAGGATCCGATCATCAACAGCACCATGCGCGATTACCTTGCATCAGAAGTTTCCGAGGACATCTGCCGGAGATACATCTTCCCGGAGGACGTGGTGAAAGCCCACGATGAAGGGATCATCCATATCCATGACATGGGCTACGTGTCGGGACCGATCAGTAATTGCGAGCTGGTGAATCTGGAGGACATGCTTCAGAACGGAACAGTCATTACAGGCACCCTGATAGAAAAGCCACACAGCTTCAGTACTGCCTGCAACATTGCCACGCAGATCATTGCCCAGGTTGCTTCAAACACCTACGGCGGGCAAACGATCAGCCTTGCGCATCTCGCTCCCTTCGTGGATGTGTCCCGGCAGAAGTTTAGAGCTGAGGTCCAGTACGAGCTTGATGAAATCGGGAAAGAGTATGACGAGGGTGAAGTGAACCGGATGGCAGAGATGCGCGTCCGCAAGGAAGTGGAGCGTGGCATTCAAACCATCCAGTACCAGATCCAGACGCTTCTGACCACCAACGGCCAGACCCCCTTCGTTTCAGAATTTATGTATCTCGATGAAGTGCCGGAAGGCCAGACGAGAGATGACCTGGCACTGATCATTGCTGAGACACTACTCCAAAGATACCGGGGAGTTAAGAATGAGGTCGGAGTATGGGTTTCTCCCGCATTTCCGAAACTGATCTATGTCCTTGATGAGGACAACATTACCGAAGACAGCAAATACTGGTATCTGACGAGACTGGCTGCAAAGTGCACGGCGAGACGAATGGTGCCGGACTACATCAGTGCCAAAGTGATGAAGCAACTGAAAAATGGCGATGTGTACACCTGTATGGGATGCCGGGCGTTTCTCACCCCGGACACGGTTGGCCTGAATCCGGATGACAGCCATAAATATTATGGCCGTTTCAATCAGGGAGCTGTAACAATCAACCTCGTGGATGTCGCTTGCAGTGCGGAAGGTGATGAAGACAAATTCTGGAAGCTGCTGGACGAGAGATGCGAGCTTTGCCATAAGGCACTGCGCATCCGGCATGAGACCCTACTGGGTACGCCGAGCGATGTTGCTCCGATCCTATGGCAGTACGGCGCGATCAGCCGCCTTTCTAAGGGAGAGAAGATCGACCCTCTTCTCTACGATAACTACAGCACCATTAGCCTCGGCTATGCCGGACTCTGTGAGTGTGTCTATAGGATGAAGGGAGTCAGCCATACGGATCCCGACGGGCACGACTTCGGCATTGAGATCATGGAGTTCCTGAATAAGAAAACGGCACAGTGGCGGGAAGCGGAAAATATCAGCTACAGCTTATACGGTACGCCGATGGAAAGCAGCACCTACAAATTTGCCAAGTGCCTGCAGCGGCGGTTTGGGAAGATTCCGCATGTGACGGATAAGAATTACATCACAAATTCCTATCATGTCCATGTGACAGAACCGATTGACGCTTTCACCAAGCTCGACTTTGAGGCTGAGTTCCAGGCATTGTCCCCGGGCGGAGCAATTTCCTATGTGGAAGTACCCAACCTGCAGAACAATATCCTTGCGGTGCTCGCGGTCATGCGATTCATCTACGACAATATCATGTACGCAGAGCTGAACACCAAATCCGACTACTGTCAGGTCTGCGGGTATGATGGAGAGATCGAGATCGTCGAAGAAGAAGGTAAGCTGATCTGGGAATGCCCCAACTGCGGAAACCGCGACCAGAGCCGGATGAACGTCTGTCGCCGAGTCTGCGGGTACCTTGGGACAAACTTTTTCAACCAGGGCAGAACGCAGGAAATCGCTGAGCGGGTTCTCCACCTGTAACGGAGGTGCTCATGAACTACGCTGGCATCAAAAAGGTGGACATCGCCAATGGACCGGGAGTAAGAGTCAGCCTCTTCGTTTCCGGCTGCAGGAATCACTGCCGAGGCTGCTTTAATCCGGAGACCTGGGATTTTAACTACGGGAAGCCGTTCACAAAAGAAACAGAAGACGAGATTATCCAAGCCCTGCGTCCTTCGTGGATTCAGGGCCTTTCCATTCTTGGCGGGGAACCGACCGAGATAGAAAACGAAAAGGTCCTGATTCCTTTTCTGGAACGGGTCCGGAAAGAACTGCCGGAGAAAGACATCTGGTTGTACTCCGGATATACCTGGGAGATGCTGAAGCCAGAGAAAATCCTGAGGCTGGTCGATGTGCTGGTAGACGGTCCATTTCTTCTGGAGAAGAAAGACCCCGGGCTCGCATTCCGAGGCAGCAGGAATCAGAGAATCATTCATTTGAAAACGGGAGAAGTGGAATGAACCGAAAAACACTAAACAGCCTGATCCTCACAATAGAGGCGCTGCTGATCATAACAGCCATAGCGACCGGCTCCCGGACGACCGTGGGCATGATCTGCTACTGGTCGATCGTAGCCCTCAACCATCTGACAGATTTCACCATCCAGCGGATCGAGGAGAAAGAGCGCCGGGAGGAAAAGACAGATGGAAAGCAAAGTAGTTGATCTTTCAACTATCATCGGTGTGTACCCCGTCTGCAATACAGGTACGGTTCTGGTTCATGCCATCGACTACGGAGAAGGCAGAATTCTTGCCAGTATTAACGGCACGGAATCCTGCTGGTGCCCGATGACCGAAGAATACATGGAAGTGACCGGTGAGATGGAGCTTGGCTTCAGGTTAGGAAACTGGTTCATTCCATTCTTTGAGGTCATGAGATTTTATGGAGGTAGCTGATGCAGAAAACTGCTAAATTAAAGGTCCTGCCGGTTTCCGTACTTCGGCCGGCCGAATACAACCCGCGCAAGAAGCTGAAAGCGGGGGATAAAGAGTACGAAAAGATCAAGGCATCTATCGAGGAGTTTGGCTTTGCTGACCCGCTTGTGGTCAATGCAGATATGACGATTATCGGCGGGCATCAGAGGCTGACTGTGGCGATGGATCTTGGTTATACCGAAGTGCCCTGCGCAATAGTCGATGTAGATAAGGTCCGGGAAAAGGCACTGAACATTGCGCTGAATAAGATTACAGGTGTATGGGATGAAGACCTTTTGGCGCAGCTGTTGGAGGACATCCAGAACAGTGACTTCGACCTCGGGAAGACAGGCTTCGAGCCTCCGGAGATCAATACGCTGTTCAATAAGCTCCATGACAAAGAAGTGCATGAGGATGATTTCGATATCGATTCCGAACTGAAACAGCCCTGCTTCTCCAAAGAAGGAGACCTGTGGCTGATCGGAAAGCATCGGGTTATCTGTGGTGACAGCACCGGCGAAGAGATCTATACACGACTCATGGATGGGCAGCAGGCGAATCTGGTGCTTACGGATCCGCCTTATGGCGTGGATGTGGAAGAGACCGCCGGCAAGATCCAGAACGACAATCTTCCGGATCAGCAGTTCTATGATTTCCTGCTGTCTGCTTTTCGCTGCATGAACGCCAATCTGGCGGATGACGGCAGCATCTATGTCTGGCATGCAGATACAAAGGGGCTGATCTTCCGCAAAGCTTATCAGGATGCGGACTTTTATCTTTCCGGATGCTGCATCTGGAAAAAGGACAGCCTGGTGCTTGGAAGAAGCCCGTATCAGTGGATTCATGAACCTTGCTTGTTTGGATGGAAGCAGAAGGGGAAGCATCAGTGGTATTCCGACCGGAAGCAGACTACGGTGTGGGAGTATCCCAAACCGAAGAGCAGCCCGGACCACCCGACCACAAAGCCGGTGACGCTGATGAGCTACCCCATCAAGAACAGTACCATGACAAACGGCGTTGTGCTCGATCCGTTCCTGGGAAGCGGCTCTACGCTGATTGCCTGCATGCAGACAGACAGGATCTGCCGTGGTATTGAGCTGGATCCCAAGTTTGTGGATGTCATAGTTAAAAGAGCAATTCAGGAAAACCAGGGGAAGTACGACGACGTGTTTGTAATCCGTGACGGCCAGAAACTTCGCTTTGATGAGGTGGCGAGTTTTGAGCCGCAGGAAGTATCAGCCCCCTGACATTCTTTTGTGTACTATGTCGAATCTGCAGTGATACCGCACAATTGACTTGCTATTCCAGGGCTTCAGAGTGATGTATATGGTACCGCAAAGGAAGCGGAAAATCATAGGGCGAAGCCCTGGAAAGGACATAGAAATGAAAAACTACAAGCTGAACATCGAGGACAAGAAGGAATTGGTCAACCGGCTGGAAGAGCTGACAGGCATCAAACCCAAATACACTTTTATGCCGCGCTGCGCATATGAGATTGGTGCATTCACGGTGGAACGTAGAGGGGACCTCACGGTAGAGGAAGATGCCGATGAGGACATTATCCAGACCCTCCTCAACGAGGGCATGATTACAGGAACTCAGATCTCAGAGGAAGTGTACACTCCTGCCGAGGATACCATGGAAGAAACAATGCAGGAAAACACGGAAGACACAGGTGCCGAGATGCTCGAAGAGGGTGAACCCAATGAAGTTGACTCCATGACTATCAGCCTGCCGATGACAGGACACACAGCAGATTCCCTCCGCCGGACGGTAAACCTACTTTACAGCCGAGGCAAGCTCCTCTCCAAAGCAACGGGCGGATCATTCGAGGTGAAGAAGGATCTGATCGCAGCCCTCGATGAAGCCGGTACCATTGTCAAAGCAGAGGACTTCATTGCCATTGTGAATGAGCACGGTGGAATGACCGGGCTGACTTTCGCGGATGGCAAAGTAAACTTCACAGGCTTTCCCATGACCGACGACCCAGATAAAACCAAAGCCTTCATGCAACTCGCCAGCCTCATGAACCGGCATGCACTGGAAATGAAGCGGATCCAGGCGAAAGAGGTCAACGATGACAATGAGAAATATGCATTCCGGATCTGGCTCCTGCGCATCGGCATGAACAGTGACGAATACAAGACAGCACGAAAGCTTCTCATGGAAAACCTCTCTGGCCATGCAGCTTTCCGCACCAAGGCAGAGGAAGAGAAGTGGAAAGCCAACCAGAAGGCAAAGCGCGAGGAACTGAAAGCAGCAAAAGCCGCTCCGCAGACTGCCGAAGCCGGGGAGGAAAACGAGGATGAATAACTTTCCATCCAGAGAGACAGTTCAGCGGGTACGGAATACGTACCCAGCAGGCTGCCGGGTTGTAATTGATCAGATGGACGACAGGCAGGCACCCCCGATCGGAACGCAGGGAACTGTGATTGGGGTTGACGATATCGCCAGTGTGATGGTTGCCTGGGATAACGGTAGCGGATTGTCTGTGTGCTACGGAGAAGACCGGTGCCATAAGATTGAAAGGGATGAAGAAGCAAAAGCAACCCTCGAGTGGTATGCGAAACATCAAAAACGGGAGAATGCCCGATGCCCGCGCTGCGGCGAGCGAATGGCGGGACAGACTGCACGACACGCCCTTAGCCGCAGGCTGAACATTTACATCTGTGATGAGGATGGCATGCGTGAGGCTCTTGAGGACACCGGATTCCTGGAGAAGCTCCCTCTTATGAAGTGGGCGGCCATTGAGGAGCCGCAGAATGGAGGGGGAGCATGGAAGGAATAAAGCATCTACACTGAAAGCGGTCAGCTTGTGGCGCTAGTCCGGAGAAACGCATCGGGAACGGTGCTTTTCTCTGTCTATGTAAACAATTTCTGACGCGAATATTTGTGCACATTATGCCTGGATATCTGACAGAAATAACTTGCTATATCTCCGGTTTAGAGTGATTAATACACTACCGAAAGGGCAATGGCCCACGGAATTCTTAACACGGAGGTACCCACCATGCTTACC
>CAZMXF010000050.1:0-12396 GCA_964570015.1 uncultured Oscillospiraceae bacterium
CGGTGCCCGGGCAGTAGATCCATCCGTCCACATCGGGGTTGATCTTCTTCAGGCCCTCAAAATCGACTTTGATCGGTGCCTTCTCCTGCAGGCGGTTGAATCCGTCATTGAGCTGAGAAGGATTCTGGCTCTCCGCCGGTACGGATGCCTGTTCCGCGGCCGGTGCAGTGAATGTGTTGGATGCCGCCCGATACAGGCGCTTGCTGACGGCATACTGATGCTGTACCAACGCCACCGTTCCGCCGCAGAACAGAAAGACCGCGGCCAGAATGATCATCAGGACTCTTCGTATTTTCTTCCACATAGATTTTTCTCCGTCTCGTTCCACACGAAGCAGCGCTTCAATCCCGAGGGCTCTGCAAAGCTGCTTTCTGCATGTTGTATTTCAAAGACTCTGTTTCCGGATTTGCTCCAGTTCGGCCTTGTTACGTGCGGCCTGTCGGCGTTCCCATCGTTCCACCTGCTCCCGGAACTTCTCTTCCGCACGTCTGCGCATCTGTCCGGCCAGTATGTTAAACATAACGCCGCAGAACGCCAGGACCATAAGGTAGACTTTTGTGATCTGGTTGGAATAGATCATCAGGTAGTTACCAAGATACGGGAAGTGGTATTTTACCACACCGATCAAATCGCCGTAACGCGTATTGCTGAAATCTTCCATTTCATTTGCATCACCTTTGGTGACGAACTCGCCTTCGACGATGCGGTTTTCCACCACACGATGTGTCACCACCACACCGTCAACATCATATGCAATAATATATCCTGACTGAACCGTCTCTGGTGCAACCGGTTTAACATAGATCACGCTGCCTACCGGAAGTGTAGGCTCCATGCTTCCGCTTGTAACATTATAGATTTCATAACCCAGCAAAGCCGGAATCGCCAGCGGGATGCTTGTGGCGATCACAGCAATTAGAATCAGCGTCCCGATTACATTGCATAGAGCGGGAATAAACATTCCTCCCTTTTTGATCGGGCGCATTGAAGAGACCGTCCTGCTGCTTGTCATTCCTGTTCTTCTCCTTGGAACTAATCGTTGAATCTGAGAACCTCGTTGTTCTCGTTGCCGGTCGCATACTTTTTCTTCTTTCGATAGAACAGGAGATACCAATACAGTATCGAGATCAGTCCGACCAAAAGCACGATGCCGGCTATCAGAGCCCAGTTCGGCAGTCTGCTGTACTGATTCGGTTCAATCAGTTGGGGTGCGTTCGGAACCCCCGCCGTTCCTGATGTGAGCAAGTCAGATCCCGGTACGGCCAAAGGCACGGCATCCTCATCGATCAGTTCCACAGGAGCCGCCGGTGTAACAGGCTGTGTCCCATTATTCGGATTATTGGCCGGGTTATTGGCGTTCTGGTTATTTGCCGGGTTTGCTGCATTCGGGTTCGCTGCGTTCGTTGCATTCGCGTTCGCTGCGTTTGCAGCCGCTCCACCGGCTACTGCCGCTCCGCCCGCCACTGCCGCTCCGCCGACGACGGTTGTCGTTGTAGTTGTCGTGGTCGTACCGCCACCGGTCGCCGCCGGTGTCCGGGAATAAACAAAAACAAATGTGTAATCTTCCGTCAGCGTTCTAGCTTTGTTATACGCATCCGGCTGGTAGCCGGGAATCTCAATATAGGCTACAAACACCTTATCGCCGCTATTTGCTACAAACGGACCGCTCTGGCCATTTGGGACAAGAGATGTCGGAGCTATATTATTTCCGGCGGTATCGACATAGCGTACATAATAGGTAACCTGGTTATTCTTGACACCGTACGTCAGGACATAATCTCGGTCTTTTTCCACATTAATCGTGAGCGAAGTCAATTCTTCTTCTTCGCCGCTCTCTCTGATGGTACTTTTTGTGTAATACTTGGTGCCCGTGACGTCGGAACCTAGATATGCTGCCAGTTCTGTGCCGAGGTTACATGTACTGCCACGTTCTCTCTGGATTGATGTAATCAGCCCCGGGCGCTGTGCTCCGCCGAAAACGCGAATCACACAGTAATCTTTCGGCGGATCTGCCGCGAAGGCGGGAACCGTAACACTCAGAACAAGGCAGATCATCAGGATCAGGGCAAAACTGCTTCTTATGTATCTCATGATCTGCCACTGCCCTTCTTGTACAATCTGTCCGTGTAAGAATCCAAAGCAAAGTACAGGAACATCAAACCGCTGATGATCATCACAATATAGTATGGCAGCAGATTATTTTCATCCCCCGTTTTGGGTGCATTGCGATTTGTTGTGGTCGTTCCACCCGGTTCGATAACCTGTACGGCGAAGTTCATCTTCAAATCAGCCAGGCGATCCTGATAATTGTTTCCCTGGGTCTCGCCGTCCAGTTCAATTGTCAGGAATATCTGGCCGCCCTGGCCTCTGCTCAGGTTGTCCAGATAGAAATACTTCTCACCGTTTTTTGCGGTATAGTCTTCTTTCAAGGCATCATTGATTTCCAGCAAGCCGGCCGAAGAAACCTCATTTGCTCCGATGACACCGCCGATTCGGTTACTGTCGAAGATATCCGTCACTTTACCTGAAGTATTGTTCTTATACCAGAGATGATAGGTATATGCGCCGTCCCTGGCTGTTCCTTCTTCCAGAGAGGAGACGATCTTGTTTGTCATATACCAGTTGGTCGACTGGCTGTAATCGTTCCGCAGGTTAATCGTAAACATGACCGAGTCTCCCGGCTGCAGCCATTTCAGACGATCGGTGAGTGCTGACTCCACATTTGCATCCGTAAGATTCTTCTGGAAATCATTGCTCATTGTTTTTCCGTCAGCATTGAACCATACCGTCCCGATTGTAGTTTCCCTGTATCCTGCATAAGCAGTCGCCGAGATACTGCAGATCAGGCAGATAAGACAAAGGATGCTTATTATTCCTTTTTTCATTTCCCGCATCCTCCCTCTCATCGTGTTTCGTCAATATTCAAGCCGAGTCTTGAGATATCCGCGTCTGTCAGTCCCCACGCACTCTTGATTGCCGCTCTGCCGTTGTGATCCTGAACGCCGTCTGCCTCTGCTTCAATCACAAACTTCATACCGTCAGCTACCCATGTAACGGTGTTGCGGTCTGCCGTTGTAGTGATTATTGCATAATCGACAATCGAATTATCGATCTCCAGATACCTGGTAAAAGGCGGTGTTTCGTTCTTATCTGGGTCTGCTTCCAATATGTCTTTATAATACAGGACTGTCCGTTCTTTTGTATCCGCATTATGGTCAATGACCCAGCCGTTATCTTCCCGGAACTGCAGTTTGATCAACCCGTTGATCATGTCATTGCCGTTTTGATCATACGCATCGAAACGGTTTCCAGTTTTATCTACCCAGTATTTATACACCGTAACTCGCACGTATTCCGCAATACTGCCGCTGTTTCTTATTTTGAGCTCCTCCGGATACTGATACCCCAGCTTAAGCTTTTCCTTCTCTCCAAGCATTTTTGTGAGGAGGGTACCAACTTTGGGTTCATTCGAATTCGAACCGACAATAAAGCGCTGGGAACTTTCGTCATAGTTTCTCCAACTGATGTCTGTTTCGTTCTCTACCAGAGTGATGCCGATCTGATCCAGTTTCACACCGCCATACGCAAAGTCCGGGTTGAAGATCTGCGGAGTGGCGCGAACCCCTCCGATGGTACCGGTCATCAGGAGCAGAACGGCAATCATGAACATCAGAGTTGTTCCCATCGGAGATCGGGAAAATGCTCCAATCCTTTTCATCAGCCATTCCCTCCTGTTGTGCTGCCGACCTCTACGATCTGTGCATCCCAGTCTGCAAAGGCAGCTCCCGTTGCATCATATCGCACCGGAGTGCTTTCATATACAACGACCACACTGAAGCTTTCTCCGTCTTTCAGTTGCTGGAATGCCGGATTTGGGCTTCCATCCAAGAGCTTTTCGGTCGGTATACCCTTAATCTCTACATTCAGCTGAGTGGTTGACTCATTCTCGTTCAGAGCAGTAAGTGTAAGCTGCGTAGTGCTTTGACCGTAATAATAGTAATTATCGGCTTGCTTCCCTGTCCAACCGTCACCTTTCACATCGAGCGTATATGGTCCTTCATATAACACTTTGGCGCGGATGAATACCGGCTCAGACCCTGCTTTGTTGGAAATAGTAACTTTCTTCGTCCAGCTTGAAAACTCCTCGGTGATTGTCGTTGTATCTCCCAAAGTGACTGTATGTCCTCCCTTTGCCCGGACATATGTCGTGAAGTAAGCCATTGCCGGCTGAATCGTCGCACAGATGATCAGGGCGAACACCAATGCGATCAGAATCAGATTTCTTCTGCTCATTGTCCTTCCACCTCACTCTCTGAGGTTGCACCATCTCTGCCAGTCGCAACCCAGTCCCATCTGCCGGTGCTCTTGTTAAAGGAGAACTTGTTCTCGATTCCGTGTCCGCCTCTGTGCGTATCATTATTGACGTTGGTGAAGGAGACATTCGATGTAATGGTGGTTGTCGTTCCGTCTGCGGCTGCAGTCGGTGACTGAATTTCAACAGTCTGGGAATCTGTCCGGCCGCTGGCATGAGCACCGTCGTAGATCTCTGTCACGGTCACGCTGGTTCCGACCGGAATATCCTCCAGTGTGGCAACCAGTGCTTCAGACACCGGAGAATCGACACTCAATGCAACTACTTTCTGGTAGACTATATTACCACCTTTGTCTCTTCCGACAACGGAGAATGTGAAAGTCATCGGCTCGAAATAGCTGCCGTCTTTGCTCAGATCCGTATAATTGGTGAGCGTTTTCGTGATCTTCAGGATTCCGTTCCTGGGCACTCTTTCAACTTTTACATTTACCGGCACAGTATATGTCCAGGTACCTTCATCTGTCCTGTATGTCGGAACGGACGTTGCTGAATCGCCCTCACCCGTTTTTATTTCTTTCCCCGGCACAGTAACAAGCTGAGGTTTAAACATGTACTCATAATTATCGGAATATGCCCGTGTACGGTAAAGTGTTTGAGCTGCAGTGCCCTCCCCTGTTGTAATGGTTTTCACATACCCTGTATTCCCTGTTTTTGTGCTGATCTCTGTACCTGGTATAACGGTACCATGTGGAACCATAAGATACATGCCAGCAACCAAACCACTTGCTGTAATAGTACTCTTATCTTCTGAGATCGTGAACTGTGAAGGCGTCGGTTGTGGCGACGTTTCTTCCTTTAGGGTCGCTTCTGCCAGCAACTCGATAATTTCATCAAAATTCGGAGAATCGGCGTTGACCTGCTTATCCAATCCCTGCTGTAATGTTAAGTGGGTTCCGTCTTCTGCCGTCTCGCTTACTGACAGGTCCTTATACGGGTTGTTAACCTTGAGGGTATAAGTATCGTACCCCGTCACAGGCTCTGCATTTGCAATCAAGTAGAAGTCTACGGTAATATTGGCTTTAACAATATCCGTTGCATAATCTGTCTGTGACACAAGGTTAACCTTCACTGTATTTTCAATTGTCAAGTCCACCGCCCAGCCTGAGGGTGTAAGCGCCAGCAGCAGTACCAGGCTCAACAGTGCCGCAAGGATACGCTGTGTATTCATTCTCATTGGCTGTCTCTCCTCACTTTTCTTCTCCGCCTGCTGCAACATCCTTCGACGTACTGTGGTTTGCTTCTTCCTCTGAAATATTGGGGTCTGCCACGTGTTCGGTTCTCGCTTCCGCTTCTTTCACCGGCTTGTCTTCCGGTTCTGTCCCTGGAATCTTCGCCTCTGTGCGTTTCTCCGATACCGAAGGCGAGGCCGATTCCGTCATTTCCTCGATCATGCGGTACAGGTCAGCCTTCTTGAGCTTCGGCCTTTTCCGTCCCGAAACAATCAGCAGTATGATCAGCGTGAAAAACAACAGCGGGATGCCGATAGCCGGGATTGTGATGTAGTTTGGGATTCGGAAGGCTTCCGCCGGTACCACCAGCTCACCGGTCTCGTTTGCAATACGCACACCGCGGATCAGAAGGCGGTGGGTATTGATACCGTAGGGGGTACAGGTGACGAGCGTACAGTAGTCTTTTCCGGGGACGATCGCAAGCTCTGAAATATCACCGGGTTCCACGATGCGGATCTGGTCAACTTCATAGCTGATCATCTGGTTCAGGACTGTGATGGTGAAAGTGTCACCCTCTCTCATCTGGTCCAGATCGGTAAATAGTTTCGCACTGGGCAGGCCACGGTGACCGGAGACAACTGCATGAGTGCTCTCGCCGCCCACCGGGAGAGAGGTCCAGTCGAGATGGCCGATGGCAATCTGCAGAACCGATTCCTCTACTCCGTGGTAGACCGGGATATAGACGCCAATGGACTTGATGGTGATATATCCCATAATACCGGTTCCGGAGAGATCCAGCAGGGAATTATATTCCAACAGGTCCTCGTCCGTCATGGTATAAGGGTTCGCTTTCTTCAAAAGCTTTTCGTTATATTCGTGCGCCGCCCGGATCATGGCGTCCAGCTTTTCTCTGTCCACATTCTCAACAGCATTTGAATAAGAGGCAATGGCACGGGACGCGTGGAAGGAGTTCCACCAGTCGCTCACCGTCGGATAAGCCATAATTCCCAGACCAAGCAGCATGACCAGAACGAGCAGCCAGGTGGTTAGGGATGATCTCTTTTTTCTCTTCTTCTCCTCTTCGGTCAGAGGTCTTCTCTTCTTGCTCATCTGATGCTCCGATTCATAGTTACTGTAAGTGATTTAGTATATCATATATTCTTCTATTTCTCAAGGCGAACACAAGGTGAATTCCACAAGTCTCCATACAATATTCGCAAGTTTTCCATGTGGTTTTTAAAAAAGAGTCTGTTTCCCCTCTGATTCGGGATCCTGCTTTATTCTATCACAGCCACAGTCAAAAAAAGCATCAATAATCGGAAAAGCTTTGCGTAATTTATGCCGAATTTTGTGATTTTCTGTCGTTCCCGTATGTTCTGTCTTTTTCCGGACACCGCCCGGGACGATAATGATTACTATCCGCAATGAGCCGAGACTACGAGAGGACTCCGTTCGGAGTCCTCTTGTAATCTCGGTATGTTGTGTACCTTTCTGGTTTTGTTCAGGCATATTTCTTCCGCTTCTTCAACATCAGGATCGCCCCGGCTGTCCCGCTGAGGAGTGTGCCGATGGCGGTGAAGAGCGTGGTTCCGGAGCCTCCGGAGGCGGGGAGTTCATATCCGGCGGAGTTAGTGATAATAATTGTCCATTCTCCTGTATCTGTGTCACGTATCACTTTTGAGGCATCCAGTGCTTGGCCGGCGACAGTGGCAGTAACGACAATACCATTTTCTGTATTTTGAACCTCGATGATGGTCGGTGCTTCGGGTGGAATATACCCGTCAGGCGTATCTGTTTCGGTAAGGGTATAGGTTCCGATCGGGAGTGCCGGATTCTGATAAATGACAGCGTCCGTTTTTCCCTCTTCTTTTTCAGATATCAGGTTCTCTCCATCTGTAATTCCTTCGCCCTCAAGCTTAAATTCCGCCCCCTCAAGCGCAGTACCCAGCTGGTCCACTTTAATGATGCTGACCGGAACGCCCGCCAATTCATTGGGGATCCTGATCGTATAGGTCACGTTTCCGTTATCATCTGAGCTATTGATCCAGTTGGTTACTGCCAAATCTTCCTGATTGTTCAGGATAATGAGCGATCCGGGATCACCGGATTCGACCTGATTTGGAATGGAGACTACTCCTCCACTGCTGACGGTAAACACCAGATCTCCTGGAAGTTTTTTATATCCGTCAGGCGGCGTCACTTCTGAGAGATAATACGCCCCCACAGGAAGCGCAGAGGTGATCTGGGGAATTACGCCGTCAGTTCCTGTGGTCAGTGCCTCATAGCCGGAGATCGGATTCTGATCCCTAACCAAACCGCTGACTACTTCTACCTGTCTATAGAGTGCGAACACACCGCCGGAAAGGGGATCGTGATCCATATTCTCTTTTAAAGCCCGCAGAGAGAAGCCCTTGTTCTTTACGGTAATCTCAGCCATCTGATCTTCGGTGGCCGGTGCAACATGATAACTATCTTCGTCTCCACTTACAACAATACTTCCGTTCTCAATGGTGATCATCCACGGAACAGCAGGCGTCTGGAAGCCTCCAGGGGCATGGGTCTCTGTCAGTGTATACACAGTTCCGGGATCCAGATAGGCAATTGTAATGAGCCCGTTTTGATCGGATGTAAAGGAGTCGGCACCGACAGAGGTCTCCTGATCATCTGTCAGGGTAAAGTCCGCTCCTGGAAGGGGAGATCCGATCCAGTCCGTTTTGACCAGCTTGATCCCTTTCCGCGTGTTGGTCACGGTATCTTTGCGGACATTTTTCACATTCTCGCTTCCGCCGGAAGGCGTGCCTGTTGTATAAGTTACGTCGTAAGTAAACCCGTCCTGGTGTTCTTTGTTCTTCGGGGTGCCTCCCACTGTCAGAGTACCGTTCGTTTCAATCGGTTCTATACTATCATAGGTAAGATTTCCATTTTCATCCGTCCCCGGATTTGTAAGCTTCACTTCACGAATTTCATAGTCTTCAAATGAGGCTTCGGTCTGAAGTTCCTCAAAGTAGTAATAGAGCGACGTTGAGGGAGCAGACAGCTTCCGAACGGAACCAGGAAGAAGCTCGAACTGCCCTGATGTTTCTTTTACATAGACTGCAAAATAGATGTCATCATGGCTGGTCATAAAGTCTGCATCGGACCATACTTTTTCAAGGGTCAATCCCCATCCTCTTTTGTTGTTCACAAGGACATGGGGGTCCTCGTTTGCCCGGATTGTTCCCTGGTTGGGTTCATCTCCCGAAATATAGGATCCCTGATCCCTCTCATAATCGATCAGGGTATATCCCTCTGGAATATCATCTTCGATAACCCTGAATGATGAATCTACCGGCAAGCCGCGGAATTCGACGCTGTAACCAGCAGGGATCTTGGAAATACCTCCAGAAGGCGAAGTCTCAAAGATAATTGAAGCCCTTTCCAGAGCTGAAAGCCCCTCAAGAGAAGACGACAGCACTTTGTAATCAAAGATACCCAGTGATACAAATCTTTCGATACTCGCGTCCCATTTGCAGTAAGACCCATTCGGGTTCTTGATCAAGTATTTCCTATTTGCTGCTACATGCTCCGTTGAACCTGGCAAAGACATGAAAACGCGAAAACCAAAGATTGTTTCATCATCCTCATATCCAAACAACTTGTGTCCGCCCTCTTTGCCTTGTTCATCCCACAGGACCTTGGTAATCGTCAGAGTTCTCAGGCTGTCAGGATCCACCTCATTTTCAAATTCCACTTGTGGCCTTAATTCTACGGTAGATTCACTTGTTTCATAATCATGCCTCCCGGTATCCTCTTCGGCGGACAAGGTCTCATTATTGGCCTTCACGGACTTAAAAATATTCATATTCACGCCGCATTCGACGATTTTGTAGTCGACCACATCGTCCGGCATGTTGATGGACGCAGTTTCACCCGGCTTCAAGAAGAAAACATTGGAATAAGCCCTCGTCTCTCCTACCGGTGTAAAGCTCTCCGCAAATTTTACGGGGCGCTTGGAGCCCTGATGAGTTACGATGGGATCAGTTTCGTTTTGAGCAAGCATCTGCCATGTAGAATGCTCCCCTGCTGGATCGATGTCAGCCTGTTTCTGATACAGGATCTGATACGGGAACTCCATAAGGCTGTAATCGATATCGTCGGACCCGGTCACCTTTTTCGTGAGTGTCACTTTTCCGGGTTCGACTGCTGTCAGGTTAAAGCGCATATGCAGGTTGGATGCGCCGGCACCGCGTTCCATGTAAAAGATCTTCATGGTATGCGTTGAAAAATCACGAAAAACCGTACTTCCTTCTTCAAAAAAGCGCTTCAGGTAGTTATTTACTTCTTCGCTTGTCGCATTGGGATTACGAGTCTTGTAATTGTTCTCGAAGATCTCCCGAAGCGTACTTCTAGCGCCATCTCTTCCGATCACTTGCCCGGTCCGGAAATTGACGGAACCTGTCTTTGCTCTGTGTACGCCGCCCAGATCCAGGACAAGCTCACCATCGACATAAAACCAGAAATCGTCGTCTCCGGAGAACTCAAAGACGATGTCATGTCCCCAGGCATCCAGGCCGCTAGCGGTCTGAGTAAAGTCAGCTTTCATCTCCATTCCGAAAAAGTAATCCGCCACCGACTTTGGAATCTCATGAAGCCCTTCTCCGTAGCGGGAATCGTCTTCCGGCAGCGGCTCTGCCGTCACGGTTGTTTTGTTGGTAAACATGTCGGAATACGGCCATGGTTCTCCTGTAGTCGGATTGATCAAAGAGTTATATGGCATGAACTGCCCATGGTATGATGTATCAGTATCATTTCTCTCAACCGTTCCAAGTTGATCGTATACCTCGAAGTTATTATCTGTGGGATTGAGATAGGCATAGTTCTTCGTCGAGTCGTACTCAAAGTAACCGCTCTCTTCATAAACGCTCTGGATAAACAGGTGGTTGACCTCATAGTCTCCGGCAAACAGAGTTCCAAGAGAGGGTTGATCTTGTTTATGAGTGGTGTCCGGGTAACCGTTTCTTTTGATATCCGTCGAGAGTAGGCCTGTTTTATCGGAATCCCTGCCGAAATAGTCAGTCTGAACGGAGTCTCTGTCATTCACGATCTTATTGTTGAAATCGATCATCTTCATGGTGATGCCGAATTCATTATTATCAACCGTAGCCACTTCCGTCAGGTGGACCTGTGAATTCTTAATCCTGGCAAAGTAGAAATCATCGGACTGAGCAGATGGGCAAGGTACTACTCTATTGTTCTCCAGATCCACTTTCAGACCTATGTAGGAATAATAAGTATCATCCCAACATTTGATCTTTGTATAGTCTTCCAGAAAATACCGTCCGTCCAGATTCAGGTATGATTCACCATCAGAAAAGAGAGAATTACCTTCAAGCTGCGGCTGGATATACATGTCGGAATAGGTATTCTTCAGTTCATAATATCCATTCGGTACTAGATTGCCCTGGTCATTCAGCTTTGTGTGCTCGGTCAGTTTCCAGCTCGCTGTCTGAAACTGGTTCCCGACCCACTGGATGACATCGCCCTCATCGTAGCAGCGAATTAAAGAACCATCGTAGTTCACAACATAGAACTCATATTGTGATTTCGTTTCATTCCAGACACGGGTATACAGAACGACCTCGTCCGCAGGATCCGAGACACTGATCTTTTTCGCACTATAGACCAGATAATCATCTTCTGAAAGATTCGATTTATTCGCGAATTTGAACCATGTTTTTCCATTCCCATCTGCAACGCCTGTAAAAGCCCTGTTAGTTTCGTCGCCTGTCATGGCCAATTTACAGCCGGTTTCTACAGCTGTGAAAGAATAGTTTCCTTTGTTGGCACCCGTTCCGGGAACCACCCGTATCTCGGTCGGCTCACCACTCAGATGTACCGATCCGCCTTCGATGGTCAGGTATTTTCCATCATTTGTCTTAATATAATACCTGTCCTCTCCCCTGTTCTCAAACGTCCATTCCGTAAGATCGCTGTCAACCGGAACAAACAGTTTGTCTTCATATCCCTTTGTGTCCAGTTTGACCATGTCCTCGGCAGTAATGTTTCCTGTGCTGTTCTGCATAAGGGCGGTGCAGAACAGGCTCTCCGAATCATACACGATACCGACGGTTGTCCCATTGAGGTTGTAAGGGTCATCAGGCAGCACCATCGTCTCAGCTTTTGTAATAAAAATTCTTGCGTTGGTTGCATTATTCTTGTCTGTATAGAACCTGATTCCTCCTCCGCCGTTGGAATGCTGCAGCCAACGGTTTTCCGAGCTGTGCTTAAAAGTGAATTTGTTATCAGTCTCTGCTTCCAGGTAAAATGCCGTTCCTATGGAATCAAGGGTGATGTTGTTCGCACCAGCATTCGTTTGCTTGATATACTTTATTTGCCCATCTATGACTGTATAGATTTTATAATAATTGTCTTCGTCTTTTTCAAAATACCATACCGCTGCTTCATGGAAGTCACTATTTTCGATCAGGCAGCCACCAGTATTGAGTGACGCTGTAAAGTACTTTTCCGGGTTACCATACGAGAGCAGATATGAGGTGCCTTCTTCAATATCATCCACGGAGCCTAACTTTTCCGGGTTCAGATGAACCGGATCCGGCGCGTCCACAATCGCATATACCGAGAAGGAACTCGCCTCGAAGGCCACCGTGTCGCCCTCGACGGTGTTGGTCAGGATTTCGGTCTCTTCTTCGCCGAAGTGGAGCACCTGCGCCGCGGTGTCTGCGTTCTCCCGGTCCAAAAGCTGTACGCTCACCGCGACAGTCGTTCCCTCCGCGGGCTGGAGCTTTTCCCCCGCCGCGCCGAGGATCGTGATGTCGAAGAAACGTGCATAGGGAAGCGACCCGGCCTCCAGGCCGA
>CAZMXF010000051.1:0-12297 GCA_964570015.1 uncultured Oscillospiraceae bacterium
TATATCGACATCGACAGCATGTGGGGCTCCGGCTTTGCCCCCGATGTCATGCTGGTCAAGCTGGAAGAAGCCACCGGCTACGCGGAGGCGGAGCACCTGTATCAGTACGCCCTGAGCGACACTTATCTTTTGAGGAGATAAATTTTTTGTTTCCTCTCAGCGAAGATTTCAAACTTTTTAGCATTCATTAATGTTCATTATCTGAATTAATTATTTGTTTTGATGATTTTTCCTCTGTTTATCTTGAACAGCTAATTTTGCACGGCCAAGATTTTACCACCCAATTTACCACCATCAGGTTATAAAACCGTGAAAAATCCCGCCCATTGTTGAGCGGGATTCTTTGTTACTCTTCTGTTATCAGTACTCGAGCTCTATGATGTCATCTTGCACAATGGAAGCTAGTGAACCAATCGCTTGAACTGCTGCTGCAATTTCGTTGTAGTGGTCGAGCATCCAAAAATAAGAACACATGAATTTGTCTGCATTTTTAACATACAGACGCATATCGTTAAGGGCACCGTCAAGCGTTGAGTCGAGCGCGTTGCAATAAACAGCGCTTGCTAGGTCATTAATTGAGCAAATAGCGGATTGGAGCTTGTGGAGCGTGTCACACGAGACAGAGACCATTTTTTCTTCAGGCATGATGTGTTTTCCTTTCTCCCCGGTGTGGTCTGGTAGGTCAACCGTTTGGCTCTCTTGATTTTTCTAGTTCTCTGTGATAAAGTGGAGGCGTTCAGCGGTAGGGCCTCGCGCCTCCGTTGTGCTTTGGTTTAGGCGTCCTGTGCTTTGGAAGGGTTCAGGGCGTCTATTTATTTGCTCTGTGGCTGAATCCCTGTGGCGATGTACTTAATGCACTCTGTGGCGTCTGCATCTGTCATGCCTTTGGACTTCAGCCAGTCAATGAGCCTTGCCGCTTCTGTGGCGGTCAAGCTGGTTTCTTGCATCCTTTCTGCCTCCTACCTGGCGTTGTTCGGTGTGGCCTGTGGCCTCCTGACGATGATATGATAACATGACGTACGTCATTTTACAAGATGGAATACTACACAAAAAACCGTACGTCATTTTTGTATAATATTATGATGTACGTCATATTGCTTTTTATCTATCAGCTTTGGTATAATACTGTCATCAAATAAAGGTGGTGATTCTGTGACTCGCAAAAAAATATATACGTCCGACAATCCGGGGTATGAGGCTGTCAAGGCGTACCGGCAAGCAAATAAAATTGTGCGCGTTCCTCTCGACATGCCAAACGATGAAGCCGCTGCACTCCGTCAATATTGCGCTGATCATGGCTTGACTGTTACCGGCTTTATCCGTGGCCTGATCCGTGACGCCATCGCTGCCGGTGCCGATGCTGGTCAGGCTGGCACCCTGGGGGATATGGGGAGCGGCATTTCGGGCGGGGTTAGTCCCGTCTCCAGCCGCGAGTAAGAAAAAACCCTCCCAGTCAGGTTGTTAGGTTACCCCGGTAACTTATTGCAGCAACCTTTCTGTTATGTACGTAACTCAAAAAATCCGAAAGTGCAAAAAAAGAGATTCCATCTGACAGCGGAATGGTTGACATAACAACAAAAATGGGTTATAATACATACGATGAAGATTCACCTTCTTCCACTATCTGTATGCCCAAACAAAGTCCGCTGTCTATCATGGCAGCGGATTTTGTGTTTACATAACATTACTCTATAATGCACAAAAAATCCCCTACAAGTGATTTCTGCCTGTAGGGGTGTATTTATATGGTTTAGCTTAATAATTCAAATCTGGGGCGATTCTGACTGCACTATGTGTAAGCTGATAAAACTATGCTGGCCGTGGTGGTCTATAGTAAACGGGAATAATAATACGTGTGAGAGTATTCACGGCAGCTCCATTGACCGAGACAAGATACACATTGACTGGTTCACACCGTTCAAAGTAGTGATCTGGGATGGTGATTACATCGTTAACAGGGAACACTTTCTCTCCCTGATCGAATTCGGCGTGATAGTTTGTAGGTGGATTGTTTATTTTCAGTTTCACACCTTTGCCGTACATCCAAACCGGATCAGGTACAGTAATTCTCGTGCGTGGATATTGGAAATCAACCTCAATCATGATTGTAACCTCCGTAAGGATAAAATTCAAATTTGAGCGGTTTTTTACTACCACATCCATTCATCAGCGTTGTGCGTTGAATGATACACTTCTATAAATGCAGTGTTCGTTATTTCTGCCGGTTCTGTGGCAATTCGACAATATCAGCACAACTAGAGGCTTTTTGCTCGGAATGAGTCGATTTGATTGCGGCAACAGATAGTACAATTGTTAATGTTACAAATAACACTGCACCCTGGACGGCAAGGCATACAATTGCACCGACGATATAAGCTGAAATAGTAATCATTTTTTGATCTCCTTTATAGTGTTAAAAGTAATTTGTATATTGTGCAGAACTATTTCGATAAGCGGAATGATAGCGGTTGCGGCCTCAGCTTTGCTATCTACGATAATATCGCTATCAGGTTTGATTTTATCAAGTTTCTCAAGGATTTTTGTTAATCTCATTCCGACTGTGAAAAGATCTTTCAAATAGATCACAGCATCCTTTTCGGAGTGTATAGGTCTGGAAATATCCGAAATATCTGGAACACAACGAATCATATTATTTATGTCTTCCAAATCCCTTATATGCCGATTAGAACGTTTGTAATTTGGCGTATCAACTCCCCCTTATCCATTTGTGATCAGGGAAACGCCGTGCTCCGCTATGACAGCGTTACGGTCTTCCCATGTGGCCCGATAAAACTCGCGCCCGTTGATGTTGATGGACACGCCGCTGCTGCGTCCGCCGGTTGCGGTCATCACTGCGGCCATTGCGTTGTACACGCCGCCTTCAATCGCTGCCACGATGTCGTGGTTGTTGGCTACCGCCGTGCGTCCGCCGATGGTTCCAACCATTTCGGGTCCGTTCTCCCTCGCGAGGAAGACCTCACCCGTCTCCGGGAATCCGCCCGAAGCAAAGTTGGATGTCCACAGACCGCCGTTGGCCTCGATGTTTGCCTCGGCTCTTGCGCTTGCTCCTTGGATCGCGTCCCACGCGCTTCTTGCAGCCTCTTTGATCGAACTCAGCGCTTGCTGAATTCTGCTGCCGGAGCTTGTTACGTTGCTCTCCATCGCGCTCATTGCTCCAGCGCCGTTCGCGCTCATGGTGCTGAACGCGTTGTCGGTGTTCATGGTTTCAGTCTGCACGTTTTGGAGGTCTGCCATTACGGTTGAACTCATCACATCCGTGCTGACGCCAATCGTGCTGTTGTCCATGTCCACGCTGCTTGCGAACTGGTCATATCCGCTCTGGTATTCCTCGTATGCGGCGCGGCAGGTCAGGAAGGTGTTGGTGACCGGCTCGTCCACGTTCGTGTGGAGCGACTCTTCCAAGCTCGGCTCTGCGTTTTCAACGCCGCCGCGGATCCAATCAATCGCCTTTGAGCCAAGGTCTTTAAGGGCTGAAAATGTGTGCGGGATATCTTCTTCAACCAGGGTTTCAAGCGGCCCGCCTATGATGTTATGCAGTTCTGTCAGGAGATCGCTGAAACCTTCGCCAAGCCATTTGATCGCATCACTTCCATACTGTTTCCACTCCTCGTCAGTCGGAAGCCCCAGAACGCCACATATAAACCAAGACATACCGGACTTGTACTGCGACCTGAGTTCATCATTTTTGTTTTCTAACTTTAGGCTTTCAATCGTCGCAGTGATTCCGATACCGATCATCGCACCTAGGGCCGCGCCAACAGGTCCGCCGACCATAAAGCCGATTATACCCCCTGTCAGGGCTGTCAGGGCTGTAGCAAGCTGACTGACTATTCGACTGTATTTCCCGTCAGCTAAAAAATCAATGGTTTTCAGCGTGGCAAAAAGTCCAATACCGACAGATGCACCGATCAGCGCACCGGCAGGGCCTCCAGCCATAAACCCAACTACGCCACCGGCGAGCCCGTACAGAGCCCCGGAAAGCATCTCTGCAATCTCACCACGTGACAGAATGCCGTCATGATTAAATATCACAGAATCAATCAGCAGTCCGATTCCTACGCCCGTAAGAGTGCCTACAATCGCACCGGGGACGCCACCGATCATGAAGCCTGTTATGCCTCCAAGAATCCCACAGAGTCCGGCAACGAGCTTCTGCGCAATCTGTTCTTTGTTAAGGTTCTTCCAATCGAATAACACATCGCTTATGCTGAGCTTCAGACTTGAGAACAGATCTGAAACACGCTTCCAAAAATCAGAGATTTCAGCATAATCGAAATCATCAGCGAAGTTGCCAAGACCTCCGGCACCTCCGCCGCCGGTATTAGATGCCATATCGTCCAGGCGGTTGATTTCATCAAAGCCCATCAGTTGATTTTTCCATTCTTCAGTTGCCTTTGCTGCACTGCCAGCTGCTGAAGCCCATTGTTTTGCCTGTGCTGTGGCTTTTTTATAAATCGCTCTCCCGCCGATAGCTGCCATCAGTTGTGATAGTGCGTCAGCTGCTCTTGTGGCAAGATCAATCAGGCGGGCCAAGACCGGCTCCGCTGCCTGGATAAGACCACCGAAAGCCGCGCCAAGCTGATTTTTTAGCATGGAACCGGCTCCGGTTAATCTGTCCATACTGGCAGCTAATTCGCCGCCCATAACCTGGGAAAAAGCATATGCGTTTTGCAGTCCTTCTTTGAATCCGTTTGAGATATAGGACAATCCGGCGCGAATTGCCCTGTATAAAATGATTCGCTTCACTGCTGATTCAATATGCTTGAAGCCCTTAACAATGGAACTGTCCGCCGTGCTTCTGATGCTTTCACGCAGAGCGGTAAAACGGGACGCTGTTTCATTCGCCGTGTTCTCCAGCGAATCCAGCTGAGCCTTTATTTTATTCGCCTGGGCCGCCAACTGCATCGCCTGGAGGTCGTTTCCCTTTGCGGCTGCCACTTCCATTTTGTCCATCAGGAGCCCAAGCCTCCTGTCGAGCTGTTCATATTGGCCCATGTCCATCATTTTTTCTGCATTCCATCCCTTAAATGATCCGCCTGAATCACCAAGAATCATTTTGGAGCTGAAACCCTTGATAGAGGCTGCTTCTGATTTGAGCTTGCTGAGACGCTCAATCAGTCGGGAAACCTTACTCTCAGCATTATCAGCTGCCGAACCGATTCCTCTAATAGAATTTGCAATTGCGGAAAAACCTGAAGTAGTGGTAACCTGCTTCATATTTTTCAGCATATCGGTGAAATGCTTTATTTTTTGCTCTGCTGTTCCTGCAGACGCACCGATTTCGATTTGTAAGCTGTCTATGGTTCCTTCCATTTTTCATCATCTCTCTTTCCTCGGTTTGTTTTACTGTCTTAATTTTCCTATCCATGAGCTTGGCTTTCTATAACTGGTCACCTCCTTTGCTGGGATCCCATACAGACAAAGTAGTTTTGATTTTCAGGCGTTCTTTTTTTGCAGCTTCCAGTGCTGAGTCGAAATCTCCAAAAAACTGATATGATGTTCTCTTTAATCTGTAAACACCGGAAAATCGTTCAATAATGATCGATCGTCTTGTGTTGCGACCTTCTGCAAGAATCTCAGAAAATTCGTATTTGTTATTCACAAGGGCAGCAAGAAGGGCATCCGGTGCGATGTGTTCAAGCTGGGAATAATCTTCTATCTCCAATTCCTCTATCTTCTTCTGTCTGCCTTTGCGCTTTGCCTGTGTGGGCTTCTGTGGGGCTTCTGTGGGCTTTCCCGGTGAGGTGGTAGTCGATGTCTTTCTCCGCTCTTCATCGGCTTCTGTGGCTCTCCTGGCACATGAGGACTCACCTTGGAATCGGCGAATCAGTTCTTTTGCTGCCTTGAGGCCACATTGTCCAAAACTAGATAAAAGCTCTGCCGCATCCGGTGCATCGGCGAATTGAGTCCAAAGCTCTTTTAATTCGTCAATTGAAAAGCCATCTTCTGTCGGTTCCCAGTTTGTATTATCTTCTCGGTCTGAAATCTCAATGACGGCGCAACCTTCGTCATCGTATTCGATGTCCAAAAGAATCACTCCTCATTCGCAAGATGAATCTATCAGTATTGCTTCAAGCTCTTCCGGTGAAAGCTCAATCAGCATAAACGGCTTCCAGTTCATGAGTTGAAGCGGAGATGTGTCCGTTTCCAGTCTCATCGGAAACCAGCTTTCCCGGAACAGTAATGGTTTTTCCGTTGGCGAGTTCTGTATCTTGCAGGTCATTGTTCATCTTCCTGATTTCGTCGGTGGTGGTTCCAAACTGCCGCGCAATAGTGCTAAGATATTCAGAACCGTCAAGTGTCACACGTGTTGCAATCTGCTTTTTGGTGGTCGGCTTCTCGCTGGCGTCATTCGCTTCGGTTGAGGGCTTGGCAGCGGTGATGCCTTTTGCGTCGATCTGGAGGAAAGAGGGATTGTCCAGGAAACCAAACTGTTCTTTAATCAATCCCGGCATGTCGGTAGTCCAGAAAAGCCGCTGCATATAGCCGTGTTCTTCAGCGTCCATGCTGTCAATCATAGGCTCCGCAAAGTCCCTGATTTTCTGAATGGCGGCATTGATTTCTTCAACACTCGGAAGCCTCGGAAAGTCCACGCCATTCTTGACGGCAATATCCCGCAGTGTCTGAAGGCCTAACAGAGAGTTTTCAACCTGCGGCAGTACCGCGACAATATCGCCGGGGGTTAAGTTGCTGCGCATGGAAAGCAAGCTTAGAGTCTCAACCGCTCCTGTTCCCGGACTGCACATTGCAACAGAAAGCTTCTTTTCCTTTTCTGCAATAATACCTTCCAGATTTTTAAGCATTTCGGCCTTTGCCTCTGCCGCTTCAGCCTTGTTCAAAAGGTCATATTTTGCCCGCCGCTCATCAATCACGCGCTGCGCCCATATGTCAGCCATGCCGTCAAGCTCTGCTTTTCGTGCAGATTTGCGGGAGAGGTAGTCTTCCCGGATTTCCTGACAGTGCCGCTGCCAATCGTTAAACGTGGCCTTTTTGCTATTGAATACACCTGCGCGTGTCTGGTTAAAGTATTTGTATTCGTACATGATATTTACCCTTCCTTCTTTAATAAAACGTTCTGGTTTTTTCAAATTCGACCTGATTTCTGCTGAATTTTATGATCAATTTGTCCGTTTGAGAATAACGGGTTTTGTTCATCCTAGCTTGCTGACAGGCTGCCGCTTTCGCTCCCCTCTTGTCAGAGCTTCGGAGTGTGTCTGCTTTTGACACTTCCTATCACCTCCGTTTGCCTTTGCTGTCTTTTGTCCGCTTGTGCATCGCAGGTCGCCGCTTTTGGCTATCAGGGCTGAAATGCTGGTGCCTAGCGAATTTTTTCAAAATCGGCTTGCTCTGCTCTGAAAACGCTGTGACAGCATCCTCAAGCGTTTCAAATTTTTGAACATTCGTCATTGCATCTCCCGCCTTTTCTTTGCTCTTCTGGCAACATCGGCAACGATGACAGCACCGTTTTTCTCATTGCCAAACATTTTTTGAAAAAGCTCCGTCAGTTTGTTGTCTGGATCATCCACCGTGATCTTCGCACCAGACGGCAATTGAATTGGTGTATTTTCATGCATTTTATTCACCTCATTCATCCGGCAGATCTCGGTATAGTGCTTCAATCTCTTCTGGCGTTCGTGGACTGCCAAGCGGATCTGCTGCCGGTAGTTCTTCCTGTGGTGGATTGTCAACAAGACCATACTGCGCTTTTTGAGTGAATATTGCATAAACCGGATGTATAGTCCCACCCATTGCAGCGATATCATATGTTTCGCTGAATCCATCAAACAGCCGTTCCAGAAAGTCCGTTGTCGGATGGTTTCCGTTGTCTCTCATAAACAGCCACAAGCCTTGCCGTGAATAGCCAAGACTTCTGCACAGTCCAGATTTTGACGGCAGTACCGGTACACGCTGACAGCTTTCTATATATTGCGCTGCAACTTCTTTAACTGCTTTCGTATCACGCAAATCTATCTTTGCCCGCTCTTTGATTACATCACTACCTATGACAGAAACAATCTCCGATATTGTCCCCGCTCTGCTACCACCAACATCGTATAAGTGATTGTCAATCACAAGATCACGGTTCATCATGTCCATTTCACTCGGCGTTAACGCTTGGTTCTTTCCGGTCTTAATTGTGCATCACCTCCTCACCTTGACACGAAAAAAGAATACTTGTATACAATTATACATTTTGATTCTGTTCTGCTCTCTCATCCCGGTCAACCTTGCCAGCTCCCGGAAATCGGAGTTCACAGACCGGGTCAAATCTCCCTTTGTCTAGGCTGTGTTCGCACTTCCGGCACGATCTGCCAGGGAAGAACGGACACCCTGATTGCTCATTTCGTCTCACCCTCATCTTTTTCACCTTCTTCCGTTATAGGGGTGTCCCTCCGTCCCTGACAAGAGACGCCTAAATCCTCCCGCCATGGTGTCCCTCCTAGAGGGACGCAGGGACGCACCTACACTAGATTAATCAACCGAATTCCCCTCTGTCCGTTGCTCTTTACCCCTGTCTGAATTGCTATGTTGTGATCGGAGAAAAGCTCATCCCGGTACAGTGCGATTTGCTCCCGGATTTTGTCGCCCGGACTCTCGGAATACATGCCATATGCACCCCGGTAAACCGCTTCATACGGGTAAAACTGCCCTTCTCGTTTGGGTTCCGGTACATTGTCCAAAATCCACCGGCAGACAGGATTGCCCATCAGGTCTGACGGCATTGTTTCAAAAGCCTGCCACTCGGTATATCGGTCATTGAACACAAGGTTCAGTTCCCCTCCGGGCGCATCACGGGGTGTATACTCTAACCGGGCTTTCCCTTCAAAACGCTTTCCCTCGGTGATCAGATTCAGAACTGCATCTGCACTGCCACTAATGCCCATCGTACCTGATAGCCGCTCAAAGCTGTCAGCGGCAAAACTTGCTCCCTTTCGGTCGTGATGCACAAACAAAATTGATATCCCCTCTGACAGTGCCATTTGCTGAACAGGTTCAAGAAAAGAAACGTCTGCGTCGTAAGCGTTTTGACCAAATGCCTTGGGTGATCCCCGCGCCCGCGAGTATGTGTCTACAACGATTAGCCTGATTGATGGCCTTTGCACGTGTAACGCTCGGAGCTTCTCTGTCAGGCCATTTGAAAGCCGCTCTTGAATACGGTTGGTGACAAAAAGGTTTGCTGGTACGGTGACGGTCATATTCTCCGTCCGGGCAGAAATTCTGCTTTTGCTGCCTTCCAAATCAAGGTAAACAACATCACATTGGGTGGTAGTGTGTCCAAAAAATGTCCCGCCTGTCGCGACGGCAATTGCAAGCTGAAGGGCTAAAAAGCTCTTTCGCGTCTTCGGTGCGCCTGACAAAAAAGTCATGCCAACAGGGATCATCCCGTCAACGATGAATTCAGGCGGTTTCCGCTCTTCATCTGTCAGGTTTGGGACTGAGTAAAACCCAAACGATGCAAAGACATCGTCCGGGATTTTGTTATTTTGCAATGTCTCACCCTCTTCCCCGCTTGAAAATTACTCTGCTCCAAGCTGTCGCAGAAGGGCGGGTACATTAATCAGATACACTGATCCGCTTCGCACATGTGGGATAGTCCCGGACTTGCACCCCTCCCGGAGGTAATGCTGTGATAATCCAGTTGTCATGCAAGCCTGGGGGATTCGCTGAAATGGTTGATTACTGCTCTGAGCCGGCATTTTCGGCATTCTTCCCACCTCCGATCACATCAAGAATTAGCTGTTTCCGCTCCGGGGTTAACTCCCTACGTGCAAGCAGTCTGGAAAAGCTGAATTCGGTCATTCCGATCATTTCTGCTACCTGGTATCCGTACAGACCTCTGCTCCTGATTGCATCCCGAATGTCTACGTTGAACATATCAGTCTCCCTTCTTTACATCCTCACATGAAAACAATTGTTGACTTAAGTCTGAATACATGATACAATAGTCTCAAGCAGATTACAAGGAAATGATTGTCGCAATTGTGTTCGTAAAGAAAGGTGGATTGATACAATTGTATGCTTTTGATGGGCGGTCTTTTAGCGTTGATATTGTTAAGGGATCTGCAAGGTTAGCGAAACTAAGAGGTAATAAGTCGATAAATACGGTATCTGAAGAAACCGAAATTTCCTGTCAATCATTACGGAACTATGAGGAAGCCGGAAAAGACAATCCAGTTGGAAAACGAAAAAGTGAATTCGCCGGAATGAGTGTTGATACACTCTGTAAGCTATCTCAATACTACGGTGTTTCCCCGGAGTATATTCTTGGTATTTCAGACAAACAGAATCCATCTGTTAAGGTGAGAGAGATTTCAAAATATACTGGTCTTTCTGAGGATGCTGTTCAAACGGCACATGTTCTGAACGGCAAAAATGGAATCAAAAATTCTGAGTATTATATGAAAGCTGTCAGTATACTACTTGAAAGCGGTTTGGATGGATTGGCTATACTTGATGCAATTGCAGAGTATATTAGGATAGCACCATCAAATACCTATCAGCTTATAACTCAATCGCCTGATGGAGTAGAAATCAAAGAAAAGTATGATGCTTCATACTTACTTCTGAAGGATATTGAAGAGCATCTCAGAGCAATCAGAGAAGGGAGACGGTAAATAATGGCTTTTGCAAAAGTGCGGAAAAAGGCAGACGGATCAACTTTCTTTGAAATCTCCGCTTACTATTGTGGTAATGATGAGGAGAAAAAGAAGAAAGCTCCAAGGAGATATACAAAGTATTTCTATCCTCAACGTGGATGGTCTGCGAGATCTATTAAGAAGGCCCTGAATGATGAAATAGCAGAATTTCAACGTGCTGTTGATGCTGGTGAGGTTCTGAGCAAGGCAGAACGGAAAGAAAAAGAAGAACGTGAAAAGGCTGAAGCTGCTGCCGCTGCCGCTGAAAGGGCACTTTTGAAAACAGTACGACAATATGTAGAAGATGTATTTATGCCGGAGAAACTACAAAGTATAGCAGAAAACACTCGTATATCCTTTCAGTCAAATTTTGATAATCACATCTTTCCTGTCATTGGTGACACATTAATGAAAGACGTTACACCTGCGAAGATAAATGAGCTGATGCTTGATTTTCGCAAAGATCACAGCTATACGTCTGCTATTAAAGTTTTCAACATTCTTCATGCACTGTTTAACATGGCGGTTTTTGATGATACAATTCCATTTTCTCCTATGTCTAAAGTAAGTAGGCCTCGGCAAAAGAAAGATGAACGGGCGGTCACAGAAGCGGACAAGGCACTCTTTGAGGATGAACTGTTATATGTCCTAGACTGCGTAGAGCAAGAGCCGATCATGTGGCAAGCGTTCATGTACCTAGCTGCTGATACGGGATGCCGAAGGGGCGAGCTGTGCGGCCTTCAATGGTCTGATATAGATTGGAAGAAAAAGACTGTCACCATAAAGCACAATCTCCAGTATTCAAAAAGCAAGGGGGGCATTTATAATGCCACACCGAAAGGCGGTGAGTTTCGCACCGTCGATCTAGGAGAAGATACTATAGCAGTTCTTCAAAAGTACAAAGACGCATTGATAAAAACGGATGATGTCGTGGATATAAACGAATACCGTGAGCAGAAAAAGAAGCTGCCAAAGTGGATATTCACCAAAGACGGTACATCTGAGCCAATGCTTCCTTACAAGCCAACCAAGTATTTCAAGGCTTTTGGAGAAAAATATAACGTTCCTGGCTTTCATCCTCACATGCTTAGACATACAAGCGCTTCTCTAAGTCTGACAAATGGTGGTGATGTGAAGAGCATTGCAGATCGATTAGGTCACAAAGATGCTTCCGTGACTCTTCGGATGTATGCCCATGCCAATGATGAGAGTATAAGAGCTGCTGGGCAGGCTGCACGAGATGCACTGAGAAGAAAAAAAGAAGAGCGACAGAAGGAAAAAAAGACCGGAGCGTAATTACTCCGGTTTTTTTATTGACTATCCTTCATTTGCGGTGGTAGAATATGCCCGCATGGTGGTAAAAACATACCACCCAAATTACCACCATTACCACCATAAAACAGGTGGTAACACAATACACAATTCTATCGCAAGCTATAACAAGACTAATCTTAATGCTTAAAGTATAGCAAGGCTTTTCCGTTGTTTCTATATCAAGCTATCACAAGCTATTTTTTGCTCTGTTATCTTTTGAGGAGATAAACCATGTTATCTGTGATTATACCTGCCTACAACGAGGAAAAAATGATCCCCGTTGCAGCCCGGACGCTCTCCGGGATTCTGGATGAAGCCGGGATTC
>CAZMXF010000052.1:0-12125 GCA_964570015.1 uncultured Oscillospiraceae bacterium
CGCGACAGCTTGATTATATTACCACGCGATCTTTCGATTGTCAAGAACTTTTTTCATTTTTTCTGAAAAAACTTTTTGATCTGCGTTCGAACCTGAAAAGACTCGGATCGCGAGGTAGAATGAAATATACACCACGCGATCCGATTTGTCAATTACTTTTTTAATATTTTGTATCTGTTTTTTTACTTATTCCAGGATGTTGCCAATCCAGGGCAGTTTCTCTTTTCTGCCGTTCAGTGCATTGGTCATTCCCTTATAGATCAGGTAGAGTCTGATCAGTGTCACGATCCAGCCGAGGCCTACAAACGCAGCCAGCATATCGGCCACAATACCGAATACAAACAGCTTGAGCCCCTGCTTGGCGTGAAACTTTGCAAACTCGTCATTGGGTGTGAAGATATAGGGCAGTGCGAACAGGATACTCAGATAGCTGAGAGCGGAAAGCGCCTTGTTCCCTTCTCCCGAAGCAGCCCCTCCCGCATTGCTGCGCACAGCAGTATCCGGATCAAAGGCCGAGCGCGTACTTTGCTCTGCCTGCCGTCTCCGGTATTCCTCTTCCGCCCAGCGTCGGTCGTCCTCCTGCTGTTTGCGTCGGGCTTCTTCCCTGGCAGCCTGCTCTTCACGCCGGACACGCTCCTGCTCAGCCCACTGGCGGTTTTGTTCCTGACTCCGCTTTCTCTGTTCTTCGAGTCTGCGCCGTAGTTCCTCATTGCTGCTCTTGCTGCCGTACTGTCTGGCAGCGGCCGCAGCTCCGGCTTTTACGTTCTTTTCCTTTTCTGCCTTTTCGCGAAGTGCGATCTGCGCCGCTTCGGGATCATAGCCGCAGGCCAGACAGATGCTTTGACCCTCCGGGATATATGCGCCGCATCTTACACAGTACGCCATATGTGCAGCCTCCCTTCTTGTCCTGTCATTACCGGCCGAAATCCGGTCTCCTGCTGTTATGAGCCTATTCTACGCTGTTCCGGTTCTGCTTCAAGGGTCCGATTGTAAACTTTACTTTTTCTCCGCGACTTCCTTCTTGATCATCGCCATGAAGTCATCCAGAGGCATTGCTCCCAGATCTTTTCCGTCTCTGGTGCGGACGGCAACTGTTCCGGCTTCGGTTTCCTTGTCGCCGATGACGAGCATATAAGGAATCTTCTCCAATTGAGCGCTGCGAATTTTGTAGCCGATCTTTTCGTTCCGATAGTCGACTTCAACGCGGTAACCCGCCTCGTCGAGTTTGCCGTTCAGCTCTTTGCAGTACTCTGCAGCACGATCGGTGATCGGAAGAATCTTGATCTGGACCGGCGCGAGCCAGGTCGGGAACGCGCCTGCATAATGCTCGGTGATCACACCGATGAAGCGCTCGATGGATCCGAAGACAACACGGTGGATCATCACCGGGCAAACATCCTTGCCTTCGCTGTCAACATAGGTTAGGTCAAAGCGGCCGGGCAGCTGATAGTCAAGCTGGATGGTGCCGCACTGCCAGGTTCTGCCCAGAGAATCCTGAATGTGGAAGTCCAGCTTCGGTCCATAGAAAGCGCCGTCTCCGGGATTGAGGATGTATTCCTTGCCGATGGAAGTGATGGCATCTGCCAGCGCAGCCGTCGCGATATCCCAGTCTTCGACCGTACCGATGTGGTCTTCCGGCATGGTGGACAGTTCAATAGTATAGGGCAGGCCGAACACGGAATAGACCTCGTCGAAAAGCTGTGCGATGCGTACGACCTCGTCCTTGATCTGTTCCTTCGCAAGCAGAATATGCGCATCGTCCTGGGTAAAGCAGCGGACACGGAACATGCCGTGCAGAGCACCGGAAAGCTCATGACGATGGACGATTCCGAGTTCTGCGCAGCGCATCGGAAGTTCTTTGTAAGAATGGGGCTCCAGGTCATAAACCAGGATCGTGCCGGGGCAGTTCATCGGCTTGATGGCGAAGTCTTCTCCGTCGATCACGGTGGTGTACATGTTGTCCTTATAATGATCCCAGTGACCGGAGGTCTCCCAGAGGGTGCGCTTCATGATCTGCGGTGTGGAGATTTCAACATAGTCCCACTTCTTGTGTACCTGACGCCAGTAGTCAATCAGGGTATTGCGAAGAACCATGCCCTTCGGCAGATAGAACGGAAATCCGGGTGCTTCATCGCGGAAGGCGAAGAGGCCAAGCTCCTTGCCAAGCTTGCGGTGGTCACGCTTCTTTGCCTCTTCAAGTTGCACGAGATAAGCATCAAGTTCCTCTGTGGTCCGGAAGGCAACGCCGTTGATGCGGGTAAGCATTTTGTTTTTGCTGTCATCTTTCCAGTACGCGCCAGACTGCTGGGTGATCTTGAAGGCCTTGAGGGCCTTGGTGTAGGTCAGGTGGGGTCCGAGGCACATGTCCACGTACTCACCCTGCTGGAAGAAGCTGAACTCTGTCTCATCCGCCAGATCGGCCATGTGCTCAACCTTATATTTCTCACCGCGCTCTTCCATGAGCTTCTTCGCCTCTTCGCGAGGAAGGACGAAGGCTTTGATCGGCAGATTCTCCTTGGTGATCTTCTTCATTTCCTTCTCGATGGCCTCGAGATCCTCATTGGTCAGTTTGGTATCGCCCAGATCCACGTCATAATAGAAGCCGTTCTGCGTAGCCGGACCGAAAGCGAAGTCCGCCTGCGGATACAGACGCTTGATGGCCTGTGCCATGACATGGGCTGCAGTGTGGCGAAGAACGTGCAGTTCCTCTTCCTGCGGGCATTCGCCGACCGTACCGTCTTTGTAAATGATTTTCATCGTCTTTCCTCCTAAAAGATAAGCACCCTCAGCATACGCCAAGGGTGCATAAAATACACGGTTCCACCTTGTTCTTTCACTCATTGAAGCACATCACGCGTGCCCGCGGGAAGGCATTTCCTCCTTCCGGCTCGGGAGCGGTCACCTGATGTCTGCTTCAGAAGCGGCTCACAGCCTCAGACCGCTCTCTCTGGACTTTCACAAACAACGTGCTCTCCGTCACTGCCTTTTCAATTCCACGTTAATATAGCATTGTAAAACGCTTCTGTCAACGGTTTTTGCCCGAATTCACGCTTTCTTAAACGTTAAAACGGAACATCGTCACATCGCCGTCCTGCATGACGTAATCTTTTCCTTCCAGACGGAACAGCCCCTTCTCCTTTACGGCGGCCATACTGCCGCAGTTCTTCAGATCTTCGAAGGCTACAATCTCCGCCCGAATGAAGCCGCGTTCGATATCCTTGTGGATCTTGCCCGCCGCCTTGGGAGCCTTGGTTCCGCGGACAATCGTCCAGGCATGCACGTCGTCTTCACCCGCAGTCAGGAAGGAAATGTATCCCAGCAGGTCATAGGAAGTCTTGATCAGGCGATCCAGGCCGCGCTCCGTGAGGCCGAGGTCTTCCATGAACATCTGTGCCTCTTCCTCATCCAGTTCTGCCAGATCCTCTTCAAACTTGGCTGCTACCGGCAGCACCGCTGCTCCCTGCTTTTCGGCATAGTCGGCGAGAGCGCTGAAGTTCGGGTCTTCCATCCAGTTGGCCATACCGGTCTCATCCAGATTCCCGACATAGATCACCGGTTTTACAGTCAGGAGTCCGCCATCTGCGAGAATGTCCTGGTCCTCTTCCGTGAATTCGAACTCACGTGCTGGCTTCTCAGCTTCCAGATGGGCAATCAGGGCTTCACACATCTCGACTTCACGCTTGTACTTCTTTTCGCCGCTTTTGGCGTTCTTCTTTGCGCGATCCAACCGGCGTACCACGTTCTCCTGATCTGCCTGGTTCTGTTCCAGTTCAAACGACTGGGCGTCCCGCACAGCATCGGCCTTCTCCAGAAAGATATCGTCGTTATCAAAGCAACGGACCACCTCAACCAGAGCATCGACCTGGCGGATGGTCTGGAAGACTTCGTTCCCCTTTCCGCCGCCGGTGCTGACGCCGACCACATCGACAAACTCCACCGTCGCCGGAGAATACTTCTTAGGGTGGTAGTAGTCCGCGAGCCAGTCCAGCCGCTCATCGGGCACCTTCGCCGTACCCATGTTGGGCTTCGCGCCAGCGTTGGAATAGGCACTCGTCTCGGCCTTGGAACCGGTCAGCGCGTTAAACAGTGTTGTCTTTCCGACATTCGGCAGTCCGACTATTCCTAATTTCATTTACAATAACACTCCTCTATAATAACCAGCATTCAAAGAGATTTGGGGGTTAAAGATTCTGTCATAACGCATCGGATTATACCACAGCAGGCTTTTTTTCTCAATAGCCTGATTATTATTTGATCAGATACAACGATAAAAGCAATTCAGCAGGGAGAATTATGGCAGTCAACTGAAAGTGAGGTGCTTTCCTTGTTTACACAGTTTCCACATTTTTCTTGAGCTCGAGCTGTACCTGGACTATAATGAATGAAAAACGCATCTGCGCTGTTCAGAAACACATAAGGATACAGGACAAATGATAAAAGAGTATTTCAAACGGTTTTTTATTTGTGCGCTTGGACTTGCCTGTTTTGCGATTGGTAATGTATTTGGCATACATGCGGGTTCCGCGGGTACCAACGCATGGAACACGCTGGCCCTCGGGATCTCAGGCCAGACTTCTCTCAGCTTTGGCACAGTCACACTGTTGATCAGCGGTCTGGTCGTACTAATAGACATCATTTTCAAAGGCCGCATAGGCTTTGGTACCCTAATGAATGCAATTCTCATCTCATGGTTTTCAGACCTGTTCCTAGCGGTTTTTCGTTTTCTTCCTACTGCTCAGAACCAGTTGATCGGAGCAGCACTGACCATTATAGGACAAACCATTATTTCGTTTTCAACAATTCTTTATATGTCGGCGGGCTTAGGCTGCGGACCGCGCGACACTCTGATGGTAATCATCGGGAATCGCTTTCCCAAGGCGCCAATCGGTTTTATCAAGTTCTGCATGGAGCTCATCGTAATGCTGATTGGGGTGCTTCTCGGCGCTCCATTCGGACTTGGCACCGTTCTTATCATGGCGCTTCAAGCTTCCATCTTTCAGATTGCCTGCCGCGTCTGCCGCTATGATCCCCGAAACCATGTTCACGAAGACATCTTCGACACCATCCGGCGTATCACGCATCATGAATGCTGAAACAACAAGAGAAGCAGAAAAAAACAATACTTAATACTTTGATTACTGTACGCTAATCAAGCGAAAAATTATGAGAAGAGTGAGGGAAAACGATGCAACAACTTGCAGATGCGTTCTTCATGGCAGCGAAGGATAAAGACATTTCCGCATTAGATGCTCTCTTCACGGAAGATGCTGTTTATATCGACAGAAATGGAGAGACTTATAACGGCCTTTCCCAGATCAGAGAGTGGTTCAGTAAGCTAGTTTCCGACGGAGAGGTGCGCGCCTGGGATATTCGAAGAATCAGAGACGGTACGGTGGAGTGGTACTATGAGTATCGCCTGTATGATGCCGGGAGTATTTCCTATGACGGTGTGTCCATCGTTGAACTCAGCGACGGAAAAATAAAACGTTGGAGCAATTACATACAGAATGTGAAGAAAACATATCCTCTGGAGGACAAATACAAGGAACTAATATAATGGGGCTGCCTCTCTGAGGCAGCCCTGTTACTCTATTGATAATACTTATCAGCATGGTACTGGAACAGGCCCCTGATCACAGACGTAATATTGCTTGTCGAAACCGTTGCGCCACTGACCGCGTCCGGTTCGACTGTTTCGATCACGTCTCCATATCCTTCCCAAGCGTCATATTGTGCTTTGTTTGTTCCCACGAGCTTTTGAACCAGATTCTCATCCATATACTCCGCTGTGTACTCCGGATGACCCATGATTGGATTGCTGTCTCCCCAGAGACCGACTGTCGTGCCATCAAGTTCTCCCAGCGTAATCTGTCGAATTGAAGCCTCATCCGCGGTCTCTTTCGTATTGAGAAGCTCAATGTACATGACGGAGCTGTAATTTTTCTCTGCTCCCCTGCAGGTACAGGAAGTATAGGCAATCTGATATCGTGTGAAGGTCTTGTTCTTGTTCTCAAAGAGAATCACTGCCTCCAGCTCTGTCGGCGTTCCTCCGCTTGCATACTGCGTATAAGGGAACGTCTTCAGCTCTGCATGTGCGACAGCACTCAGTGACAGAAGCAGAATCACACAGATCAGGCAGGCTGTCAGCTTTCTCTTCATGCGACAGGATGCAGGCGGGAGAAGTCAATCAGCGCATAATCGGCACGCCATGTGCAGAAATAGTCGTTGCCGTTTGCGTCTTCGGAATACTCGATCAGTTCCACACCGTGATCGCCCTGATACTCCCAGTTGCCGCCGACATTGTAAAGCAGTTCGGGATCCCAGCCGAGGAAAATCAGCAGCGACTTGGTCATTCCGGCGTAACCGCCGCCGCCGCACATCAGGAAGATCGGCTTATCCTTCGGGAAGCAGTCCTCCAGGACGAGCATGGATTCTTCATAATTCGGCTCCGCGGATGCAATGCTTCCGTCCTCATTCCAGGTCAGTGTAAAGAGCGTCTCTGCGTCATAAGCCCCATCTACCGGCAGGCCGGTCAACGTTGCCAGATAGGGATACGGGACAATACGGAAGCCTTCCACCGTAGAGGCCAGGTCGGCATTTCCGCCGATTGCCGCATAATCTGCCGGGTCAAACAGCATACGGACATCGCGGTAAACAACATCGTCGCGGTTGAGATAATCATCCAGTGTCTTCATGTTGATGTTCTTGTCCACACCGAACATATTGGTCTCGTCGGGTTCCGGTGCCGGGAGTGCATCAGCATAGGCCACACAGGACAGGCTTAAAGCCAATGCAAGGATCAGGAAAAGCGCTGCAAGTTTCTTCATACCGATTCCTCCTAATAGATTATTTTCCGTTCAAACGGTTGGTTTTATTATACAATGGTATAGGCAGCCTGTCAAACTATTAACATTGTAGGTTGATTACATCGATATGTCTCCTCACACCGGGAAAGAAAAAACGAATCGCCCCTTGTTTCTTTGCTCGATATTCCTTTTCACCACATGGTTGCTTCCATGGTCAGGTTCCCTCTATAAAGATGCCGGTAAGTTTTGGAACTATAAACCGATCGGTGAACAGGTCACATTTACACAGAAGAGAATAGAAGATGCGTCTTCCCTGTCCGCAGAGCGATTCATAATTGCCCTGCCCCTTGGCCAGGATCACATCCGCCGAGTCAATAGCCGCCTTTGCTTCGTCCGACAGCATCTCGTATACTGTTCCCGCAACAGAAGTTCCGCTGGATACGATTACCGCAAGGTCATCAATCCCGACATATGCAGCGTCTTCAAATGTTACGTCATTCAGAACTTCAGCACCGCGAACCATTACGGAGATCATAAGCTGCGGGAACATGTTATGAAGCTGTTCCAGGAACAGTTTATCGAGTACAATTTCTCCGCAGTTATCTGCAATGAGAAGGAAACGAACTGCTTTCCCGCACTGAAACAAGAATTCTTCATATGTCGGCAGGTCCCGGGGCTGGAGTCGCGCATCGCCCAGTAGTGCGAGAAATGTTTCACTGTCAACATGATTCATCGCACCGAAGTCGATATAATTGCCTATTCTGGCGTATGCGACCGAGGCAGCAAGAGGATCATGGGAAGTTTCAATCTTTTTGCGGATTTCATTCTCCATCGAAAGCACCAGGTCATTGTATTCCCGTTTGATCTGCCTGTATGGCTCAGATTTCCCATAATAGCGCTCATATGCCCGGTTGAAAAGATAAACCAGATAAGGAGCGGTGTCTTCCTCTCGTCTGGAATCGATGATTTGCCGTACTTCGGCAAGATACTCCGGGTTGTCTGATTTATGCTGCTGCTTATCCCACAGGCAAGCTGCACAATAGGCATTCACGCGCACCGTTTTTCACCTGCTCTCCGATGATTACTGATCATAAAGAATATACACCAATTGACCGCAAGGGAGGCCCATTCGCCTCCCTTGCGGTTGAACTGTCTTTCGGTTTTTAAGTTGTTTGGACTTTACACAGATCCGGGATGCACTCTCGTACACGGCAAGCCCCAGATGTTTTACCCGCAGCTTATCGGAGCAGATTCTGGATGATCAAAGCCTCCCATGCATCCTCGGGCTTATAGCCGTCGATCGTGTCGCCGATCTTATTTCCGTCTCCGTCAAAAACATAGGTACAGGGCCAGCCATCGTTCTCAAACTGCTGTAGTTCTGCACAGTCCTGAATGATAGGATAGGTAATCCCTATTTTTGAGATCTCTTCCAGCGCTTCCTCGTCGGTTGCGTCCTCATCGCGCTTATAAACACCGATAAAGAGCAGCCCCTGGTCCTGGTATTTCCGATAGAGTTTTTCCATATCCGGCATCTCTTCCAGGCACCAGCCGCACCAAGGCTCCCAGAAGTTGAGCAGGACCAGCTTTTTGCCCGCGATGATGGAAGAATCGATATCATTCCCATAGACGTCCTTTGTATGGAAACTCAGCTTGCCGTCAGCCGCCTTCTCTCCTGAAGTTCCACCAGTTCCCGTGCTGCTGGAAAAGAATTCCCGATAACCTCTGTCCGGGAGGGGCTCGCTGCATTCCGAATAGACGAGGGTCGTATAGGTGTTAAGGCCATCTTCCCGAATCTCTTCCGTCGAATACCGCAGCCAGCCGCTTACTGCGTCAAAGTAAAGCTTGAGGAACGCACCGTTCACATCGTAGGCGAAAACATACTCTCCGTCGTTTTCCTCAGAATACTTCAGCTCGGCAGCAGAAAGGTCAAATCCTCCGATATTGTTGTTCCAGGAACTTACCAAACCATCAACATCAAGTTCATCCACACTCGTTGTATTTTCTTCCGTTGCCATGTCGTAGATGTAGGAACCGCAGATCGGTTTGGGATAGCATTCGAAATAATTGATCATATAGTAGTCGTTGGAACTCTGCTCCGAGACATAGGAAGGGTTGTCGTTCTCCGGATCATAGTAGTACCGGTATGAAACCGTGACTTCATCGCTTTCTCCCTCGCCGTCTGTCGGAACATAAAAGATCTGTCCCTCAACGGCCAGACTGCCGAATTCGTTGACGTAATTCCACACGCTTTGTTGTTCCAGCGCTTTCACCGGGTCAAAACTGTCGATCCCGCCTGCAAACGCCAGCGGCATCATGCTCATAACAAGCAAGAGAGCGAGCAAAAGAGATATGCTTTTTTTCATGTTTGTTTATCCTCCTGTAGATACCCGCAGAAGATGCAGCTTTTTTCTGCCGGGCTTAATGATATTTCTGAGTCGGCTTCCAGTCGCCCGTCTCTGACTTTCTGCCTGTACGATACTGCAATCCAGATACGCATTAGTTGAAAGGAAAAAGAAGCGAAGGTGTAACCGTGCCTGTAAATGTATTATACAGAACTGCAGAGGGAATTGCAAATCATTTCGCAGTAGAAATGAGATTCATAATACGGTTGATGAAATGATCCGAAAAACAACGCTGTTTTCTTCTTTTCCTATTGCCAAACGTCTGTGAAACTGCTATAATCTCACCGTCATTCTTATGAAAAGGAGTATTCAATCATGAATAAAACTGAACTTGTGAAAAAAGTCGCCGCTGAGAATGCACTCAGCCAGAAGCAGGCCGCCGCTGTTGTTGACAGCGTTCTTGGTGCTGTCGTTGACACTGTCGCCGCTGGCGAGTCCGTTGCTCTCTTCGGTTTTGGTACTTTCTCCGTGAAGCATCGCGATGCCCGTCAGGGACGCAATCCTGCCACCGGTGAGGCCATGGAGTTTGCCGCGAGCAACACCCCTGTCTTCAAAGCCGGTAAGGCGTTCAAGGAGAAGGTCAACAAGTAATTCTTTTCCGTTCATGACAGAAGCAGCTGGATTCAGCTGCTTCTTTTTCTGCCCGGCGTCAGATCGCCGATTCTTTTATTGTATTTTTATTGGAGGTACAGACATGCTGCCGAAGGACCCCGTCATGCTCATGAGTGTTCTCAATACCAAACTGCGGGATCAATACGATTCGCTGGAGGCGCTGTGCGATGACCTGGAGCTGAACAGGGACGAGCTCACCGGTCGTCTGCATGAAGCAGGAATCGACTATGATCCTGAGCGAAACCAGTTCCGCTGAGTTTGGGCATCAGAGATGCAAGATCGCGGTCTGGGCCGGTGTCTCCCGATCTGCAGTCAGCGTGTTCCCCGGATATTCCACCACGTTCAGGCAATGGGAGAGGAACTCATCCGGTGTCGCAATCACGTCATAGCCCATTTTGCCCCGGCGAAAGTGCATCGGTATTGTGATTCTCGGATGCAGCTGCTCCACAATCTGCAGCGCCTGTTGAGCATCAATGGTATAGTATCCGCCGATCGGAATCAGAAGGACATCCGGTTCTGACAAGGCTTCGATCTGCTCACGGTTCAGTTCCGTCCCCAGATCACCCAGGTGAACGAGCTTCATACCTTCTGCATGAAGCACATGGATGGTGTTGGGGCCCCGCTTTTTGCCGCAGGCATCATCATGCCAGGACGGAACCGTCTCCACCTGCACACCGCATGGCTTTCCGCTCAGGCTGACCCCCGCTCGGAAATTGTGATCACTGTGCTCGTGACTGCAGAGCACGGCGTCTGCTTCCAGGCACAGCGATCCGAGTCCCGGGACTTTCCCGTCCTCGTAAGGATCCAGGACGACGTTTCCTTCCTGCGTTTTGATCGTAAAACATGAATGGCCGTTCCAGATGATTTCCATCTTTCGATTACTCCTTCCCTTTCCGTTTGTTGTTTGGCCGGTAAGCTGTCTGCTTTGTACTTTTTTGTTTTACTATAACAGAAAACCACATCCGCTTCAATATGCGAATAAGGAGCGGCATAACAAAAACTCATGCACAGTTCATGGTGCATGAGTTTTTGTTTGATTTATCGGTGCTTTGACCGGAACTTGCCGTTTACTTATTCTTGTCCCGGCGGTTCAGGCCTACAGACTGATACCAGCTGTCTGTGAACGGATCAGAGGGATCCGGCGCTTCGTGCTTACCGCGGCGCCGAGGCGGTTCCGGTGCTTTCTCCGGTTCCGGCTCGACTTCTGCGCCGGTTTCTTCTGCAGCCGCTGCAAACAGGTCTTCTCCGCGTCCGGTATCGGGCTCTGCCTCCGGTTCAGCAGCCGGCTGTGCTGCCGGCTCCTCTTCGTAGACCTCTACCTCGAGATCCGGGAGCTCTTCTTCCTGTGGCTCCGCCGGCGTATCGAAGCTGCCGAAATCAGGAGTCTCGAAGCCGGTTCTTCCGCCGTCCTTCACCGGATTGGACGTGTAGCTTGTGCCCGTATAACCGGTGTAGGTTGGAGGAGTCTGTGGGGCAGGATTTCGGAAGTCGTCCAGATTGAGATCAAAGTCCTTCATCAGATCCATCGTCGGGTCTTCGTCCTGTACCGGTTCCGGTTCAAAGTCCAGATCCGGTATCACCGGAGCCGCCGGCCTGCGGGTGTATTCTTTCCCGGAAGGATAACGAAGGGGCTCTTTGCTGCGGCTGTTCTTCTTGCCGGACCGGCGCTTGCCGCCGCCCAGTTTTCCGGAACGCTGCAGGAAGAAGAACACCAGGGCGACCGCCACAGCTGCCAGAAGGAGCAGGAGGATCCAGACGATCATTGATGCACCGTCTCCGGTTTTGGGCGCTTTCGACACATTGAAGCTGCCGTCGACCTGCTTGGATGCGGAGACGATGGTATAGTTGTGTCCGCCCGTCTTCAGGCTCTGGATGTAGGAGGACTTCAGGGTGATAATGGTGCTGCCTTCCTTGACGGTGTAGTTGTCCGTGGGCACCTTCTGCCCGTCGATCAGCAGATACTTGAACTCCGAGTAAGGTGCATCGGAACGGATGGTAAAGGTGTTGCCGTAGTACGCCGTGGTTGTGGTAGCACGGCTGCTCTCACCGGAGGAGCCGGTGATCTTCAGCGTACCGTCCACCATCGTGATGTCATAGTTGGCTGTGACATCGGTGTTTCCGGAGGTAATCTTGACATTGCTGACTTTCTTGGTGTAAACGCCGGGATCCACCGGTCCGTTCTTAATGGTATTGCCGTTGCTGTCAAACACCTCATAGTCCGCGCTGAGTGCCTGATTGGAATTTGCCAGAGCCGTAGCCTTAACGCTCTTGTTGTTCAGAGCTTTCCCGTCGTAGACCTTTTCGT
>CAZMXF010000053.1:0-12115 GCA_964570015.1 uncultured Oscillospiraceae bacterium
GCCCTTTTCTTTTTCGATATCCTCAATGGCAGCAAAGAATTCTGCGTTCATAATAGCATGCTCTCCGTTTCTGACTCTCTGATTGTTTTATTAAAATAGAATTTGAAAGCGTTTCAGCCGATGCTCACATAAAGCCGAACCTGGGCAACCTGTTCCTTCGGGAAGCGCAGGGTCTTCTCCCCTACGGACAGACTGACCGAGCCGTCCTCATAGCCGGTCAGGGTGCCGGTATAGTGCTTACTCCCGTCTACGGGACGGTAGAGCTTCACCTCGACCTCACTGCCCATGAACTGCTCGAAGTCCCTCGGCCGTTTTAACTCCCGGTCCGCGCCCGCGGAGCCGACTTCGAAGATGTAGCTGTCGGGAATGGGGTCTTCCTCATCCAGGATCGGGTCCAGCCGCCGGCTGACACGTTCACAGTCATCAATAGACACACCGCCGTCCCGCTCAATAAACACGCGCAGATACCAAGTTCCGGCCTCGCGGACATATTCCACATCCCAGAGGCTGCAGCCTTCTTCCTCCACCACAGGGCGGGCGATTTCCGCGATCTTGTCCGTCAGCTTACTCATGCTCGAACCCCCAATCTTCACAAAAAAGAGTGGGCAAAAACCCACTCTTCAGGATCAAAACTTAACACTGTGCGTATCATAGCACGTTCTTTTCCGTTTGGCAAGCATTTTTTCAGGTTTTTTCACCCCGCCAGAGGCGGGGTGGATAACAATACTTGTTTAATATCTGAACTCCGGTCTGTAATGCTTGTAAAACTCCTCATAGCAGATGCCGTGTTCCATGATGTAGGTCGCGGCATCCACGCCGACATAGCGATAGTGCCAGGGTTCGTCCCAGCCGGTGAGCAGGAGCTTCCTGGTGGGATAGCGCTTGATAAAGCCATATTCGGCACAGTGCTCGTCCAGCCAGGCAAACAGCTCCTGGTCCATGTTTTCATAGATCAGGCTCTTGTACTGCCGGTCCATGATATCCACGGCAAGGCCCAGCTGATGTTCACTGCTGCCGGGGTACATAACGATCTTCTTGGCCTTCTCCGCGTATTCCTGATACCGCGGATCCATATAGTCGATATCTCCCGCCAGCTGGCTGGCTTTGGCGTTGAACATCTGGGTCTGATAGGAATAAGTACGGTACGCCGCGGCAATGTAAACCGTGTGACCCGCTGCCTCCGCCGCATGAATCATGGCGTTGATGTAGGGGACGTAATCCGCATCAAACATCATGTATTTGGTCCCGTCAATGACACTGCAGGTCGGTTCAAACGAGGACGGGAGCAGGAATTCCGTGTCATCGTTGACCATACGGTACTGGCCTTCGGTAATGTCGATATCCGGCCAGCCGTCATCCACTTCTTCGACTTCCTCAACCTCGTCAGCACCCGCAACCACGTAGGAGTCCGTTGAAACGATCGCGCCGTCAATCCCGCCGAAGATCACATCTGTCTTGGTCTCGAGCCTGGACATGACAATCCCGGCAAGCGCCAAGCAAAGCACACCCATGCACAGAAGCCATGCAACCCGATTCTTCATGGATGTACACACCTCCTTCTGTTTCCCTCGTGTGCTGTATTGTACAACCAAAGGCGTTTCGATTCAATAAAATTCCGTGAATTCTTCTCTGTTGCCGGATTCCCGCGTTCAGATTCCGAACAAAGCCCGCCCGTTTGCGTCTGTCAGGGCAGCGATTTCCTCCGGCGTTCTCTCCTTGATCTCGGCGATCTTCGCGCAGATATAAGGGAGATTACCCGGGTCGTTCCGCTTACCGCGCTTCGGCACCGGCGCGAGGTACGGGCTGTCGGTCTCCACCAGGATGCGGTCTTCCGGGCAGATTCGGAGCACTTCGAGCGCTTTTTTTGCATTCTTGTAGGTGATCGGCCCGTCAAAGCCCAGATACCAGCCCATGCGCAGCAGTTCCTCCGCCATCTCCGGGCTGCCGGAATAGCAGTGGAACACACCACGCAGCCCTGGATACTGCCGGACGATGGCGAAGCAGTCCCCGTGGGCCTCCCGGTCGTGAATCACCACCGGGAGATCGCGTTCCCGGGCCAGAGAGAGCTGCGCGTGAAAAAGCTGCTTCTGCTCCTCTTTGCGGCTGTCATCCCAGTAATAGTCCAGGCCGATCTCTCCGATGGCACGGCACTTCGGATGGGACAGGAGTGCGATAATCTCATCGAGACCCTCGGCAGTGTATGACTTCAGCTCTTCCGGATGGATGCCCGCGGCAAACCAGATCCAGTCCTCCCGCTCTGCCAGAGCAGCAGCCTTTCTGCTGCTCTCCGGATCACAGCCGGGGTCAAGGACACAGCTGACTCCGTTCTGTCTCAGTCTGAGCAGTACTTCGTCCCGGTCTTCGTCGAACGCCGCATCGTCCAGATGCGCATGGGTGTCAAAATACATCTCGCTTCTCCTTTTGCCTTTCCTATTCGCTCTGTCCGATTCTCCCGCAGGACAAGAGGCAGAGAAACGGCACCCGCACGGTCGCGGGTGCCGTCATGAAATCAGTCTCTCTTCCCGGCTCAATCGCCGACTGCTTCTTCCACAACCCCACCGTATCCGTCGATCCCCGTTACGACCCAGTCCACCAGGAAGTTGACACCGGCCTGGTTATCGGTCTCGGTCATGACGACCTTGTAATCGGTCTGCGGGGGAACGTCATTGATGGTATAGCCGGATTCTTCCAGATATCTCTGCTGGTTCCAGGTATAGATATAGTAGAAGAACTGCAGGCTGATCGTATGCCGGGTGTTATTGCGGTAAACTGTGGAATAGCGATAGGAATAGTTGGTCTCTTCCGGCCAGGTTGCCGTACGGTCGATCTGACGATGCATGTCCGCATAGACCTCGTGCAAAGAGGCATTATACTCCCGCATTCTGGGCAGCTCACCGATGAATTCTCCGACAAACTGCACGTTGTCCGCCATGAACTTATAGTCTTTGTAGAGTCCGTCAAGGACCTCATAATTCAGCAGTCTGGCGTCGTTGATTGCCAGGTCCCGCTCGGACTTATAGATCTCCGAGCGTGCGTCATACTGCTGCTGCAGGGCGGCCAGATAGCGAAGTGCGTAGTCCCGCAGCTTCTGGTCCTGAAAATAACGGTGATCGTAATCTTTCAGGAACATCTGTTCACGGACGACCACGTCCCCGTCGTCATCCGGGTCCAGCCGCAGGGTGATTGCCCGCTCCAGATCCTCCAGAAAGATCTTGTCATAAGAGCGCAGGCGGTCCGCCTCAGCTTCGAGGCCTTCGTCGCATTCCTTGAGGAGTTTGCCTACACTGTCCAGCTCAAAGGACTTGACTTCGTTCAGATAGCCCTTGGCTTCTTCCCACTGCTCATTCTCCATCGCTTCCCGTGCGAGGTTGTAGTTGCAGTAGTCTGCCTTCTGTAACGCTTCCTGCTTAAACAGCTTCGTATTCTGCAGCACCTTGTAGCGTGCCAGGGCGGCATTATAGTCTCCTGCATTGTAGTCGATATCGCCTTCACGCATCAACATGCTGTCACGCAGATACAGTCCGGCACCCGCGAGGATGGCCAGGATCAGAACGGTCAGCAGCGCGAGGAAAATGACCCGCAGAGGACTGACTCTATTATCCATCATTGTCCCCTCTTTTCCGTAATTTGTATTCATTATATCCTCTCATCTCCTGCATTGCAAGAAAAAACTGCAGGGAAAGCACACTGACAGGAAACCGAGAATCCCGGAGGCCGAAATCACGAACAGTGGGCATATGGGAAACGTCGGGACAGGGTAAAAAAGGAGACGGCAGCGGGGATTTCTCCGCGCTGCCATCTTTGGTAAAAGCCTGTATTTTCTGACGGGGTATTCTTCCCGTTTCGAGATTACTTGATTTCGAGCCGTCTGGTGGGAGGAACCGTCTCTACCTTCTTCGGCATGGTGAGCTTCAGGACGCCGTCGTTGTAGGCCGCCTCAATGCCGTCGACATTCACGCCGGACACGTCAAAGCTCCTGCTGAAGGAACCGTAGAAGCGCTCGCGCTTGATGAAGTTCTTCTGCTTCTCTTCCTCGTCCGCCTTGCGCTCGGCCGTGATGGTCAGGCAGTCGTTCTCAACATCGATCTTGATGTCCTCTTTCTTGAAACCGGGCAGCTCCGCGTCCAGGACGAAGGCGTCGCCCGTATCGGTCACGTCCGTGCGGAAGGAGCTCATGACCGGATGATTGGCACCGCCGAAGAAGCTGCGCTCCATGTCGTCGAGCATCCGGAACGGATCATAAGCGGAAACTCTGCTGCCTCTGCGATCAAAAGGAATCAGTTCAAACATTTTATATACCTCCAAACAATTATTAACAAGTTCATTTTGGTTTTCGACGATCGATTCATTTCTTTCGTTTCATCGTGTATATAAAATATCATACAATTATGAACGATTCTTCTTTAAAATATGAACTAAATATGAACATTAGCACTCTTTCAAAAAGAGTGCTAATATCGTTCCATATTACATTTTCCATTCTGCACTTCTGCCTGGAGAAAGCTTTCCACCGAGCCGGCCGTGAACGCACCGCTGTCGGTTTCGCTTCGGCAGACGGCTCTGTCTCCGGCACTTACAGGCCGGAATAGATCCGTGCGACGCGTGCGGTCAGGCGCGCGGTCAGATCGCAGCCTTCACAGCCGATCAGCGCAGCCACCTCCTGTGCCGGGAGAAGATTTCCCTCTTTGTCGTAGCCGAAGAGGGTCACCTCATCCCCAGCCTCACAGGGGAGATCCCCGAGATCCACAAAGCTCTGGTCCATGCAGCAGGCCAGCAGGCGGGCACGTCTGCCCCGGATGAGGACAGGGGCATGCGCCGCAAACAGCGCGGGGTCAAGTCCGTCACCGTAACCGATGGACAGGACGCCGACCCGTGTATCCTTCTTCAGAATCGTCTTCCGGTCGTAGCTGAGGGTGTCCCCCGCCCGCCGCTCCCGCACGTCGGTCAGCCAGGCCCGGAAGGATACCGCCTCCCGGATTCTGCCGGTGGGATGGTCCGGATTGTCGAGCAGGAGACGCCGTCCCGCCCGGACCGCGTCGAACAGCACGTCCTCTCCCGTTTCGAGAGACGCGGAGGACGCCATGTGGCAGAGGCCCGGCCGGATCCCCGCCGCCAGCAGGCGATCCCGAAAGTCCCGGAAACGCGCGCACTGCAGCTCCATCTGTTCCTTGCTGTGGTCGGAGAAGTGGGAGAAGGTGTCGCGGATCTCAATCACATCCTCCGCCTGCTTCAGTTCTGTGATCAGCCGGTCGATCTCCTCCGGCAAAAAGCCGATGCGGTGCAGGCCGGTGTCCGCTTTCAGCGAAACCGGGATTTTTCTTCCGGCCTTCCGTGCCGCCTCCCGCAGGAGCGGGAACTGGCGGAAGCTGCCGAGGGTGATCAGAAGATTGTGTTCGACCGCCGCCTCCACCTGGGTGTCCAGCGGCAGGCTCATCACCAGGATTTGCTGCTTCAGTCCCGCCCGACGGAGCTCGATTCCTTCCGCCACATGGGACACCGCGAAACAGTCGATCCCGCCGAGGTCGGAGAGAAAGCGGCCCAGCGTCACCGCTCCGAGCCCGTAGGCATTGGCCTTCAGGACCGGGATCAGTTTTACCGCCGGTCCCAGCTCCCGCCGGATCTGTTCGATATTCTCTTGCAGCGCCTGCAGATCGATCTGCAGATAGGAGTTTGTCATCATCAGATCGGTGGTTTCCCTTTCTTACTTTCTAATCAGAGCACCTTGGACAGGAAGTCTTTCAGGCGCGGATTCACCGGATGGTCAAACAGCTCATTCGGCTCATTCTCTTCCAGAATCTGGCCGCCATCCATGAAGATCACGCGGCTTGCAACCTCGCGGGCAAAGCCCATTTCATGCGTGACGACAACCATCGTCATGCCGTTTTTCGCCAGGTCACGCATCAGGTCCAGTACCTCATTGACCATTTCCGGGTCCAGCGCGGAGGTGGGTTCGTCGAAGAGCATGACCTCCGGTTCCATGGCCAGTGCGCGGACGATGGCGATGCGCTGTTTCTGTCCGCCGGAGAGCATGTTGGGATACTCGTTGGCCTTATTAGCCAGGCCGATGCGCTCGAGAAGTTCTTTTCCCTTCTGCTGTGCTTCCGCCTTCGATTTCAGCTTCAGATGGACCGGAGCCAGGGTGATGTTCTGCATCACCGTCTTGTGTGGGAAGAGGTTGAAGTGCTGGAACACCATCCCCATTTTCCGCCTGTGAAGATTCAGGTCCACCTTCTTGTCCGCCAGATCCACTCCGTCAAAATAGATATGCCCGGAGGTCGGCGTTTCCAACATGTTCAGGCAGCGCAGCAGCGTGCTCTTTCCGGAACCGGAAGCTCCGATGATGGCGACGACCTCTCCCTTGTGGATGGTAAGATTGCACCCGTTGAGCGCTTTGACCGTACCGTTGTTATACTCTTTTTTGACGTCTACGACGCGGATGAGCTCATTGCTTGTCGCCACGGCGCATTCTCCTTTCGATTGCCTCGATGCCCTTGGAGGCCGGATAGTTGATGCAGAAATAAATCACGGCGGCCACCACGTAGGGTCCGAGGGAGATATAGGTGGTGGACGCCACCGTCTTTGCCGCAAACATCAGTTCCACCATACCCAGCATGGAGCAGATGGAGGATTCCTTGACCATGGTGATAATCTCATTGGCCAGGGCGGGCAGGACGTTTTTGATCGCCTGGGGCAGAACCACCAGCTTCATCGTCGACCAGGCCGTGAGACCGAGAGACCGAGAGGCCTCGGTCTGGCCGATATCCACGGCGAGAATACCGCCGCGGAAGATTTCCGCCACATAGGCGGAAGAGTTCAGGGCCAGCGCCACGACACCGGGGATAAACCTGCTGATATCCACAAAGCCCAGGATCGTAATACGCGGGATGGTGATCGCGCCGAAGAGGCCGAAGTAGATGATGCTCAGCTGAACCAGCAGCGGCGTAGAGCGGAAGATCGCAATATAGGCGCCGGAGATTCCCTTGACCAGTTTGTTCTTGCTCAGGCGCATGATGGCCAGAAGCAGGGCCGGAATCACGGCAAGCAACACCGAAACCACGGCCAGGAGCAGCGTATAGCCGATCCCCTTCAGGAAGTACGGGCCGTATTTCGGCAGGAAGGAGAAATTAAAAAAGGATGCCGGAGACATTTTAGAAAAGAGATTGCTCCACCACATAACAGAATCCTTTCGATAGACTGATGCGTTGCCTGAAGCAACTCAGGCAACGCATACTATTTTGCTTTATATCTTTTTAGAAGATATACAGGCGATACCGATCAGCCTTCCGGAGCATCAACAGATACTTCGATCGCTTCGCCGGCGTCCTTGATGGCGTTGGCAGCTTCAACAAAGCCGTCCATGACTTTTTCTTCCATCATCTTCGCAATCGCCTCGTTGATTCCCGGGAGGAGCCCCTTCGGGTCACCCTTCGCAACCGCGACACAATACGGGGCAGCCTCGCCCAGCTCGGAGGAAGCATCGACGATCACGAGATCGCTGTTGGCCTCCACGAAGCTCGTCGCCACGGCGCCATCGAGGACGACCGCGTCGAGCTTGTTGTAGACCAGCTGGTTGATCAGGTCATTGACATTCTGGATGGAGACGAGTTCCGCGCCTTCCATATCGTCACGGACGATGTCTTCCTTCGTTGTAGCGGTTTGGGCACCGACAACCTTGCCGGAGAAGTCTTTCAGGGTCTTGTACTGATCCGCATCGACTTTGCGGGCCACGATCATGGCCGGGATGTCGGTGTAGTAGGGGTCGGAGAAGTCCGCCGCGTTCTCACGCTCGGGGGTGTCTTCAATCGCCGCCATGACGATGTCATAATCTCCCTTGGAGAGGGCAACCAGCAGGTAGTCAAAGCTCATGTTCTCGACCACGAGCTCGCGGTTCATCTGCTCTGCGATATAGCCGGCCGCGGAGACGTCGATGCCGCCGTAGACCATCTCGTTGTTCTCATCCAGATACATGAATTCAAACGGAGGATAATCCGCACTGGTGCCGAGAATGAGCTTCGAGTCATCTGCAGAGGCAAATACGGCAATGCTGAGCACCAGCATCAGAACCAGTGTCAAAGATATAATTTTTTTCATATCAGGTTTCCTTTCAGTTCGTATATTTCCTTGGGACGTTGGCTATTATAGTGAATATTTATTCACTTGTCAAGTGCTTCCGCACTTCGTTTTTAAGTTTCTTTCAAGTCATACTATTTTTCAACGAAAATCAGACACTTTTTATTGAAAATTATCGAAAAGCTGCCGGCTTGCGCCTTCGCCGCTTCCGTGATATACTGCCCGCAGCAAGTGAGAAAGGACGCAAGCATATGAAGATCTGTCTGTTCGGAGCCTCTTCCAGCCGGCTGGACCCGGTGTATTTTCAGGAGTCCGAAAGAATGGGCCGCCTGATCGCCGAGGCGGGGCACACCGTCGTTTTCGGCGGCGGAGCCGACGGTCTGATGGGGGCCTGTGCCCGCGGCGCGAAGGCCGCCGGCGGAAAGATCGTTGGGATCGCGCCCCGGATGTTCAACGAGCCCGGGATCCTGCTCCCCGAATGCGACGAGCTGATCCTGACTGACACCATGGCGGCCCGGAAGGAAATCATGTTCTCGGAGAGCGAGGCCTTCCTCGCGCTTCCCGGCGGAATCGGGACCATGGATGAGTTCTTCGAGGCGATCACGCTGCGGCAGCTGGGCCTGCTGCAAGGGACCATCGTCCTGCTGAACACCCTGGGCTTTTATACGCCCCTGGTCACTTATCTCGAGCAGATGGCGGAGCAGGGCTTTATGAGCCGCAACTGCCTGAAACTGGTGCACCTGTGCGATACACCGGAAGCGGCACTGGAAGTGCTCCTGACCCCGGACGACCTGGTGGGGAGCATCCGCCGTTTGGAAGACTATACCCGCTGACACGGGCAGAATTATCCTATTTCAATGTCGGGAACAATTTCCCTGTATCAGCACCGGCCTCCCGTTCTTTACGGGAGGCCGGTTTCTCTTTCTTTGAAGGAACATCCGGGTCTCGGTTCCCCGGATTCGGGGCTGAGTTACCCAAGTCCGTCCCGGGATTATTTCTCCCCGCGCAGTTCCCGGATCTTTCGCACGACACTGCTGACGTTCTTCCGAAGCTGATCAGTGCTCAGGACCCCGCGCTCCAGGGCTTTCCGCAGCTGGTCCGCGTCGCCTTTGCTCCCCGGCATAAAGAGGTCTCCGCCGGCAGCCGCGACCCGGCCCGCGTTGGCGATCGGGTAGATGGACCGTTTGTTCGTCACCCCGGTCACGACCCAGTCGGTCATGACGATGCCGCGATAGCCGAATTCATCGCGGAGGATCCGGCGGATCAGGCCCTCGTGCTCGGAGGTGTGGCGGCCGTTGAGCAGGTTGTAGGAGGTCATCAGGGCATGGGGCTTGGCCTCCCGGATGCAGATCTCAAAGCCCTTGAGGTAGATCTCTCGCATGGCCCGCTCGCTGACGATGCTGTTGTTGTTATAGCGGTTATACTCCTGGTTGTTCGCCGCATAGTGCTTGACGGTGGTCCCCCTCCCCGGATGAGCCTGTACCCCGCGGGTGATCGCCGCGGCAAATACGCCGCTCAGGAGCGGATCTTCCGAGAAGTACTCGAAGTTTCGTCCACAACGGATGTTACGGTGGATGTTGAGCGCGGGTGCGAGCCAAAGGTCCACGTCCATCCGTTCCATCTCATCCCCGACGATGTCTCCGCACTGCCGGGCAAAGTCCGGGTTCCAGCTCTGGGCCAGTGCGGTCCCGATGGGAATCGCCGTGGCATATTGATGGCGGATCTCCGCCTTCGGGTCCGGCTTCTTTCCGCTCAGTCTGGAGATCAGCCACTGCGCCGGCTTCGGCATAAAGTCCTGCATGGACTCCAGCGAGGACTGCCCGACCGGCACGGGGCCTTTTTCTCCCATAACATAGTCCCGGCTCAGGCGCAGGCCGGCGGGACCGTCCGCCATGACCAGGGGCTTGAGGCCGAATTCCTTCGTAAGTCCGCAGGTCTCTCCCGCCGCTCCGGCCACGGCGAAGCCCGCCGAGCCCACCACGGCGGCAAAGCCGTTCTTCGGGTCATGCGCCCCGAGGGACATCTGGATGAGCTGGTCGGTGTTCATGGTGCGGACCGCCTCGTCGATCTCGATCCAGTCGGGATCCTCTACCGTCCCGGTCGGGATCGCACCGGGATCCACCGTGAGGATCGGCACATCCGGAGCAAACATGTCGATGCGCTCCAGCGTTGGTTTCCAGTCCGCAAAGTCCGCGACGCCGCAGACGTTTGAAGTGTATCTGGTGACGACCTCTTCCTCCAGCCGCAGGCGGACGATCGGCCGGGTATCCGCCGAGCTTGTCCCGAGGCGAAGGAAGTAATCGCCCTTCTCCAGCACCCAGCAGGCCCGCCCGCTGTCATAGGACGCGAGGTCCGAAAGGCGCAGCGTCATAGTGACAGTGTCCGTCTCTCCGGGAGGGAGCATTTTGCTTTTTCCGAAGGCCGCCAGGCACTGGAACGGCTGATCGAGCTTCACCTCCGGCTTCGACACATAGAGCTGCAGCGTTTCCTTTCCGGGCATGCTCCCCGTGTTCTTCACTTCGGCCGTGACCGTGACGGTCTCGCCGTCGAGGGCCGCCTTCTCTTCGCCGACTTCAAAAGTCGTATACGACAGGCCGAAGCCGAAGGGAAACATCGGCATCACTCCGGCCGAGTCAAAGTACCGGTAGCCGACATAGATGCCCTCCCTGTAGCGGGTCTCGTTCATGTCGCCGAAATCCCCGATGGTGGGATAATCGTCAAAGCAAGCCCAGGTGGTCGCAAGCTTTCCGGAGGGGTTGGCCTTTCCCAGCAGGATATCGGCCAGCACGGCCCCGGTCTCCACGCCGAGCTGCGAGAGGAGCAGGATGTTTCCCACTTCCCCGAGCACCGGCGTCAGGTCCACCGGCCCGCCCACATTCAGAACCAGGAGGAACCTGCCATACTCCTTCTGCAGGCGGAGAATGTCGCGAATTTCCGTCTTCGTGAGGGCGATGTCGCCCGGGATGTTCTCCCGGTCGTTCCCTTCGCCGGAGGTCCGCGCCAGCACATACACGGCGGTTTCTCCGCCGCCCTCTGTCGGCAGATCATATTCCGGTTCCGGCATGACCGCGCCCATGCCTTCGATAATGGCGTTGGTGTGGTTCCTTCTCGCGCGGGCCTTGATCTCCCGGACGAAGTCTTTCTTCGCCTGCTCGCGGACCGCATCATAGGCGTCCAGCCAGGCCTCGGTGGTCAGGCGGAAGCCCGCCGCCTTCAGTCCCTCTTCCACGCTCACAAAATAGCGTGAGTTAACCTCTCCGGAACCCGTACCGCCCTTTACCGTCTGTCTGGCACCGCTCCCAAAGAGGGCGAGCTCTCCCGCTTCCGCGATGGGGAAGCTCCCATCCGTTTTCAGCAGAACCGTGCATTCCGCCAGAGAGTCCCGGAGGATCTCGATATGTTTCCGTTCATAATCCAGAAGTTCCATTTGTCCGCACCCTTCCATGCTGTGTGATGTCTTTCTGTTCTTTTCCGTGTCCCCCGGGCATTTGCCGCTCCGATGGAACCGACAGCTCTCATTTTGTCCTGTTTTTTATTATACGCAAAGGGATCCCGTTCGTCCATTCTTTTTTCTTCTCCTTTTTTCTCCTGCCGCAGAGTTCAGAACCGTGCTCCCGGCAACGCAGCGGGGCCGTTCGGCTCCGGGCTGTTTTTTCTGCTGTTTTTTCTGCTTGCGTTTTTCCCTTTGCACGCATATAATCCAACTGTTTCCTCTGTTGAATCCGAATTGAGAGGCAGTTTTCATGAGACATATCCGTGATATTCTCCGTTTGAAGTGCCGGCGTATCGCCATCTATGTCCGGGCGCTGGCCAAGTGGGTGCTGGTCTCCGGCATCGTCGGGATCCTCTGCGGTCTGCTGGGCTCCGCGTTTCACATCGGCGTCGACATGGCCACGACGTTCCGTCAGGCACATCGCTGGTTCATCTGGCTGCTCCCGCTGGCCGGCGCCGCCATCGTGTCGATTTATTCCTTCTTCTCCGTAGAAGGACAGAGCACCAACAACATCATCAGCGAAGTCCAGTCCGGAAAGGGCCTGAAGCTCAA